>CAZNBC010000020.1:4277-11831 GCA_964571125.1 uncultured Bacteroides sp. | reverse complement strand
GCATCTTTCGGACTGCGCCGCAAGACCTTGCGCAACGCCAGCAGGAGCAGTCGCCCTCCCGGTGTGACACCGGCGGCGCTTGAACAGCTTACCGATGAGCAGGGTCGCCCCATGATGCAGCTGCGTCCCGATCAACTTTCGGTGGCTGACTTTATCGCACTGACCAATGCCGTAGAGGCCCTGCGGGAATAGTATCCTCCCGATAGTCAATAATCATCAGAGTCCATCATCACATAATACTGCAATAAATGAAAGAGTTCACCCCGGAATACCTCTCGCAGTTGCGCGAAATAATACATGGCAAGGATGCCGAGGCCGCCCGCAGAGAGCTGGCCGACCTGCACCCGGCTGACATCGCCGAACTGTATCAGGACCTCGACATAGACGAAGCGGAATTCCTCTATCACTTGCTTGACGAGGAGACGGCTGCCGATGTGCTGATGGAGCTTGATGAGGATGACCGAAAAAAACTGCTTCAGACGATGCCCGCCGAGGAAATCGCAAAGCAGTTTATCGATCACCTTGACACTGACGATGCGGTAGACATCATTCAGGAACTTGACGAAGAACACCGCGACGAGATTCTCGCTCACATTGATGACGTGGAGCAGGCGGGTGACATCATTGACCTGTTGCGCTACGACGAGGACACCGCCGGCGGTGTGATGGGCACCGAGATGATTGTTGTCAACGAGAACTGGAGTATGCCCGAGTGCATCCGTCAGATGAGGATGCAAGCCGAGGATATGGATGAGGTCTATTACGTGTATGTGGTGGACAATGAATACCGTCTCCGCGGAGTGCTCCCGCTTAAGAAACTCATTACCCATCCGTCTGTATCGAAGATAAAGAACGTAATGGACCCCGATCCGGTGTCGGTAAAGGCCGATACACCGGTTGATGAAGTGGCACTTGACTTCGAAAAATACGACCTTGTTGCCATGCCGGTAGTTGATTCGATAGGACGGCTCGTGGGTCGCATCACTGTCGACGATGTGATGGACCAGGTGCGTGAATCATCGGAGCGTGACTATCAGTTGGCCTCGGGTCTTTCGAGTGATGTGGAGTCGGACGATACACTGTTTACCCAGACCAAGGCGCGTCTGCCCTGGCTGCTTATAGGTATGCTTGGCGGTATCGGCAACTCGCTGATTCTCGGCACCTTTGAAAACGGCCTGACCATGGACCCCACGTTGGCACTGTTCATCCCTCTCATAGGTGGTACCGGCGGTAACGTAGGTACACAGTCGTCGGCTATCGTGGTTCAGGGCCTTGCCAACGGCTCGATGGATATACGCAACTCCGCCCGTCAGCTCTTCAAGGAACTGGGCGTAGGACTGATGAACGGCAGTATCATATCACTGCTCGTGCTTATTTATAATTTCTTTAAGCTTGGAGGATTCCATCAGGTGACTACCATAGCGGTGTCGCTGTCGCTGTTCGCGGTGGTGCTTTTCGCGTCGGTGTTCGGCACACTGGTGCCCCTTACGCTCGAACGTCTTAAGATAGACCCCGCTCTCGCTACCGGTCCCTTCATCTCAATAACCAACGATATCATCGGTATGGTCATCTACATGACCATCTCCACAGGGCTGATGGCAACCCTTGTGTGAGATTCTTCTCAACTTGACAGCGGACGCACAATGTGTATGCCGGGTCTTATACGCAAAGGTGTGGCTGCAAATAGTGACCCCGCGCTCTCGCTGCTGTAGCGCAGATGGTAGAGTGACGGCCGCAGGAAATCCAGTGTGAAGACAGCCGATTGCATAGGTTCAAGATTGTAATGTCCGTCGGTAATGCGCTCTTCGATGGATATATCCGTGCCGGCCACATTTACAACGAGGCTTACAGCTCCGTCACTGCACACACCGGTCAGTCCGTGGCGCACCAGCGTTACGGTGAGGTCTTCGTTGACGGTAAGCTCTATCGAAGGAGTCTCATCGCCATCGGCACACAGGCGTGAGGCAAGAAGATGCTGCACACTCTCGCCATGCGACGCTGGACGCAGGAACAGTGACACCACGGCGGCTGCCACCACTATGCAGATTACGTAAAACTCTATGGAGTGAAGAAAAGTCAGTAACATCAGGATGCAAATTTACAAACTTTTCCCTCACTTTTCTCTCTTTTTCACCATCGTCCCGAGGGGCTGTCAGCTATTATCACTAACTTTGTGTCATAGAAATACTTGATATGGATAACGTAAAAGTCAAAATCATAAATAGCTCCGCTAACAGTCTGCCGGAGTATGCCACTCCCTCTTCGGCAGGAATGGATGTGAGGGCAAATCTTGATAGCCCCATTACACTGATGCCGATGCAAAGGGTACTGGTACCTACCGGTTTGCGTATTCAGCTCCCCGTGGGTTATGAGTGTCAGATACGCCCCCGCAGCGGACTTGCCCTCAAACACGGTATTACAGTACTCAATTCCCCTGGAACCGTAGACGCCGATTATCGCGGTGAGATAGGAGTGGTGCTGATTAACCTTTCAGATACCCCCTTTGTTATCAATAATGGCGAACGTATCTGCCAGATGATTATCGCTCCTTATTCCCATGTCGAGTGGGAGGCAGTGGACACACTTGACTCCTCCGAGCGTGGTGAGGGAGGTTTCGGTCATACCGGCGTGCGATAATGTCCGTTCTCGTTTCTAATCTACTTTGACGGTTAACCAAGTGAAATTAAGTATTAAGCGATACATATCCGTGACCTTGACGGTGTTGCTGTCCGTGACGGCGATATCGGCCAAAAGTCTTCGCACATGGGATGTCGAGGCCCGTACACGTAAGGCCGACTTCATATATCTTGAGGCGTTGCGACAGAATATGCTGTCAAATGACGATGCCGCATACGAACTTGTGGTGCGCTCCTACGAGATGCAACCTTCCGACCCCTATGTGGGATGGGAGAAGGGTGTCACTTTGCTGCGTCTCTCGCAGGGTGACTCAACCATGCTGGCTGACGGTATCAACCTGATGAGTGATTACGTCAGCACCCATCCCTCCGACCTGTATTCGTCGTTGATGCTCGCAAGCATACTTGAGCGTCTCGGACGCACCGATGAGTCTACGCAGATATGGGAGACACTTCACGGCGTCTACCCTTCGCGTGCCGAGGTGACTTACCGGTATGCCGACGTACTTGCCAGGTCAGCGGAGCGCGGACGCCGTCTGCGTGCCATGGAGCTGTATGACTCGCTTGAAATCAGCGAGGGCAAAAGTGTGGACCTTACCGGACAGAAGATGCGGATGCTTTTACGCGATAATGATACTACGGCTATATTCGGCGAGCTCCACGACCTGCTCGCGGTGCTCCCAAATTCAGTGGAGGCGAATGTATTTGCCGGAAATATCATGGCCCAGTTCTCCACACGTGACTCGGCCATGAAGTATTACGATAAGGCGCTGACTCTTGACCCGTCAAGCGGATTTACCTACTATTGTCGTGCCAATTATTTCAGGACGCTCAACGACAGTACGGCCTATGACCGTGAGGTGTTCGAGGCGCTCAAGCAGCCCGACCTTGAACTCCCCGTCAAGTTAGGCATATTTCAGGAGTATATCAAGGAGTTGTACACCGATCCTCAGCAGCAGCCCCGTATTGCCGACCTGTTCAAGGTGCTCATAGATATGCATCCCCATGAGGTGGAGATTCACAGGCTTTACACCGACTACCTTGTGGCGGTGAAGGATTATGCCGGAGCAGCCGAACAGGCTGACTATGCTCTGTCGCTTGACCCCTCTGACGAAAAGGCATGGGTGCAGCTCATGGGCTTGTACATGATGGCCAAGGAGCCTGAAAAGGCTATTGACGCTTCGGAGCGAGGCAAACATTATTTCCCCGAGAATTCATCCTTACCCACGCTTGAAGCGCTGAGTTATATCAAACTCGAGAAGTATCCTCAGGCCCTTGAGGCCGTGGATTCGGCATTGGTGCTTATAGGCTCGAGCGACCACGTGAAGACTGCTGAACTCTATACTACCAAGGGGGACATCTTCTATGCTCAACATCTGCCCGACAGCGCTTTCGTGTACTACGATAAGGCCATCAGCCTTGACCCGGAGGCGGAGATGGCACTCAATAATTGCGCTTACTATCTTGCCAACAGCGATAAGGACCTTGACCGTGCACTGGAACTTATCGAGCGTTGCATGGCTCTTCGCCCCAATGACCCCACGACGATGGACACATACGCATGGGTGCTCTTCAAACTCAAACGTTACGACGAGGCGCGCAAGATTATTGATCAGGTGCTTGAGGAGGGTGACGAAGATATGATGTCTGCCGAGGTCTATGACCATGCCGGTGACATATATTTTATGAATCAGTTGCCGAAGGATGCGCTTGAATTCTGGAAAAAGGCGCTTGAACTTGACGGTGACAATGAACTGCTGAAACGCAAGGTACAGCATAAGACTTACTTCTATGAATAGTGTTATACCATTCTCGCTGAAAGGTGTAGTCCGCGGCATGTCTGCGGGTGCGCTTTGCTGTATGCTCGCTTTGGGCCTTGACTCTTGCGGAGGTCATAAGCAGAATGTAAACGTCGACCGTACTTATGAGCCGGTGGAGCGCTCACTCTCCGGAGGAAGTTATGCCGACAGGTTCGCGGCGATATTGCAGGCCGATGATCAGTGGACTCGTGTAAAACTTCCTGTAACCCTCGGCGTGGAGAATCCCGGCCGTTTTTCCGTAACGGGAACCGCGCAGATTGAGCGTGGGGAGAGTGTGTTTGTCTCATTCCGTATGCTCGGCTTTGAGGTCGCACAACTCTATGTGACCGATGAGCGTGTGATGCTGATAGACAAATATCACCGTAAGTACGTTGAGGAGCCCACCTCCACGTTGCTGAAAGGTGTTGATATAAGCATTGATGATGTGCAGTCGTTGCTGCTGGGTCAGCCCTTTGTGGCCGGTAGCGGTAACCGGGGTGTTTCACGCGCCGTCGAGTCATTCACCTTCGAGGAGGTTGATAATAGTTGGGATGCGTCATCCGCCACTGATGTCGGTGTGGAGTACGGCTTCCTCTTCAATGAGCAGAATAATCTTGAGGTGTTCAGCGCGGGCCTTGTTAATACCGTGCCGTTCTTTGTCTGCGAATACTCCTCGGCTGTCAGTCATGGGGAGAGCCTTTTCGCCTCCGCTTCACAGTTTACTGTCAGGACCGGCGATGACCCGGCAAAGAATATAATCGGCAGTGTGTCGTGGAACTTCGATAAAGCGTCATGGGACGATGATGTCACACCCCGCAAGGTCACCTCTCCCTCGGGATATGAGAAGGTCAGCGTGGAAGATTTGCTGAAATTGTTTGTAAAGTAAGACCTCTAAGAGAAAGATTGAACCGATGAATTTGCGATGGATAAAGTGCACTCTACCGGCTCTCGCGGCCATCATGATGATGGGGGCGGCGATGGATGCCGATGCGGCACGGCGCAAGAAGGCTCCGCGTGACATCAACAAGGTGCGCAAGGAGCAGACTGCGGCTACCAATGCCATCAAGGAGGCCAATCGCAAACTCAATGTCAACACTAAAGAGACCCGCAAGCAGCTCAACCGCCTGTCTACTCTTAACGGCGAGATTGAGGATAAGCGCAAGGAGCTTACCCAACTGCAGACCAAGGCTAATGCTCTGGCTACGGAGATAAAGGCCAAACAGGACTCTGTCGATACGCTCGAAGGACAGCTCAATCGTATGCGCGATAACTATGTGGCAACTCTGCGCGCCATGCAAGAAGCCCCGGCGGCTCTAAGCCCGTTAGCTTTCGTCTTCGCGTCCGATTCGTTTACCGAGGCGTGGCGCCGTATGCGCTACATGCAGCAGTTCAGGGATTGGCACCGTGTGAAGACCGAGGAGATAAAGACCTCAGCGGAGAACCTGAAAGCAAAAAAGGCGGAACTGTCACAGCTTCACCATCGGCAGGTAGAGATGGTGGGTAACGTTACCACAGCTCGACGCAAACTTGAGGCATCGCAGGAGGAAACATCCCGAATCGTCGCCAACCTTAAGAAGGAGCAGGGTGCACTCAAAGCCACTCTCAAGGAGAATGAGGCAAAGATGAAGCAGCTTGATCGCGAGCTTGACCGACTTATTGCTGAAGAGCAGAAGCGTCAGCAGAAGGCTGAGGAGGAACGCCGTAAACGTGAGGCCGTTGCAAAGAAAAAGAATCAGGTAACGAAGCCTTCGGGAAGCGCTAAGGATGGTGCGACGGAGACCTCTAAGGATAATTCAAAGACCGGAAGCGAACCCAAGCCCAAGACCTCGTCAGGCGCTTCAACGGGTCTGGCTGAGGAGAATCGCAAGCTTGACGGAAGTTTCGAGAGCAACAAGGGCCGTCTGCTGTTCCCTGTCAGCGGTCAGTACCGTATAGTGCGCGGATTCGGTGTGCAGAAGCATCCCGACCTTGCGCATGTGGAGACCAACAACAACGGTATAGATGTAGAGGTGTCACCCGGCACCCGTGTACGTTCGATTTTTGATGGCACGGTTTCGGCCATCTTCGTGCAACCGGGCTACAACACCATCGTGATGATACGTCACGGCAGCTACATCTCCATCTACGCCGGCCTGCAGGGCGTATCCGTCACCAAGGGACAGAAAGTGAAAGCCAATCAGACCATCGGCTCCGTAAGCCCCGACATTGAAAATGACAATCGCGCCATCCTCCACTTCGAACTCCGCAAGGAGCGCGACAAACTTAACCCCCTCAACTGGGTCAAGTGATTGCGCTGTTCAGTACTAAGTGACGTTATTTGTTACTTTTTTACGGGGGTGAGGCCGAGGGAGGCGGCGATGGAGAGCATGTAGGCGTGGGCGGCGTCATGCTCGTTGGCTACCTCGCCGTCAAGGATAGCGTTCTTGATAGCTTGTTTTATGGTGCCAACGGTGGCGCATGGGGCGAGGCCGAAGGTATCCATGATTTCCTGTCCGTCAACCGGGGGCTGATAGTTGCGGATATGGTCGCGCGCTTCGAGTTCCACCATTTTCTGCCGTACGTGTTCGAAGTTGGCGAGGTGGCGCTTCACCTTTTCGGCATTCTTGGAGGTTATGTCAGCCTTGCACAGTATCATCAGGTCATCGATGTCGTCGCCGGCATCGTGTATGAGGCGGCGCACCGCCGAGTCAGTCACTTCATCCTCAACAAGCGCGATGGGGCGCATGTGCAGCTCCACGAGTTTGGCCACATACTTCATCTTCTCGTTGAGCGGAAACTTCATCTTGCGGAAAAGGCGCGGCACCATCTTGGCCCCTATGAAATTGTGGTTGTGAAAAGTCCAGCCTATCTTGTCATCCCAGCGTTTGGTGACCGGCTTGGCGATGTCGTGCAGCAGTGCAGCCCATCGGAGCCACACATTGGTGCTGTTTTGAGCGACTTTGTCAAGCACCTCGAGAGTGTGGTAAAAGTTATCCTTATGTCCACGGCCCTTAACCGTCTCAACCCCTCGCATGGCATCAAATTCGGGGAAGATGAGCTTGAGCAGTCCGGTTTCGGCCAGCAGCTTCCAACCGATGGAGGGTTGCGGCGACTTCATTATCTTCATCAGCTCATCCATA
>CAZNBC010000020.1:0-4177 GCA_964571125.1 uncultured Bacteroides sp. | reverse complement strand
GAGGGTTGCGGCGACTTCATTATCTTCATCAGCTCATCCATAATGCGCTCGCGCGTGATGATGGTGATACGCTGCGCATTGCGCGTGATGGCCTCAAGCGTGGGGGGATAGATGGTGAAGTCAAGTTGAGTGGCGAACCGGATGGCGCGCATCATGCGCAGAGGGTCGTCCGAGAAGGTGATGTCGGGGTCAAGCGGTGTGCGTATTATGCGTCTGCCGAGGTCCTCTTCACCTCCGAAGAGGTCAATGAGCGTGCCGTAGCGGGCCTCGTTGACACAGAGAGCCATAGCATTGATGGTGAAGTCGCGGCGCGACAGATCCTCCTCCAGTGTTCCGTCCTCCACGATTGGGTTGCGGCTGTCGCGCGAGTACGATTCGCGTCGCGCTCCTACAAACTCCAGTTCGATGTCACCGCGACGCACCTGAGCGGTGCCGTATGTGCGGAAAACACTTAGATGTACACCTTTACCAATGCGGGAGGCGACTTCGCGCGCCACTTCAATACCGCTGCCGACGGTTACGAAGTCAATGTCTTTCGACGGGCGCTGAAGAAACAGATCGCGCACGCACCCGCCAACAGCATAACATTCGCGGCCGAGAGAGTCAGCTGCCAATCCTACTTTACGGTATATGTCTGTAGCGATTCGTTCTGCTATGTGATGCATGTCGGGTGATGTCTGTAGGGTTACTGGTCTATTAGGGAGGAAGGAGGAATGTTACTTGACGAGGTCAATCATCTCTTCCGGAGCATTCGTGAGACATTCCATGCCATCGGCACGAACCACGTAGGTATTCTCGATGCCTACCGCTCCAGTCTTGGGTATGACGAATTTGGGTTCGAGGGCGATGACATTGCCCTCCTGAAGAATGTCGCGGCTGCGGGGAGCGATGACCGGCAGCTCGTTGATTTCGATACCAACTCCGTGGCCGATGAATCCGGCCTTTTGGTGCAGTCCCATGAAGTACTGGTGCAATCCGGCCTCAGCAACAATCTTCTCGGCAAGTTCATACAGCGCTTTGGCTTGTGTGCCTGGCACTCCGGCTTTCGCCACGGCGCTACATATATCTATCGAGCACTGATGGGCCTTTTCGGCAAGCTCGCTCACTTCGCCGAGGCGAAATGTGCGGGTCATGTCGGTCATGTAGCCTGTAAAGTTACCGTTCATGTCCACCATGACACTGTTTCCAGGTGCAATCAGAGTACCGTTACATCCCACGGGGAGCGACGGATTCATTCCCGCGCCGCCCATAGCAAAGTCATAGGGTGTGGGATTCTCGGCATTCTTGCCTACAAGCAGGCTGCCCATATAGATTTCCATCGTGTCGCCGCTGATGCGGAATTGTCCGAGGCAACCTTCGAGACGGGCCACGCGCTCTATCTCTATCTGCAACTCGTTGTCAGTCATCCCCTCACGGTAGATGTGAGGGATACGGCTATAAACGAATGTGTGGTGGATGCCTGATTTCTTCACCTCTTCAATCTGGGCCGGGGTCTTCACGGCACGTACCTGACGGAGAAGAGGGGATACGTTGACAAACGGTATCTCGCCGAATGCCTTATCCAGTCGGGTTACGGCAGAGTAGGGAAGTAAGTCCAGCTCCAGACCTAAAGGGCCGTCAATGGAGAGTGCAAGGGTCTGACCCATTTCCTCGGGCTTGCGTATGTACACCACACCATCGCCCGACAATCCTGAGGGACGGCGGAGGAAGAACAGCGGCATCCCCTGGGCAGGGATATAGGCATAGCCGGCATAAACCCTTCCGGTGAGGTAAAACAGATTCGCGTTATCGGTTATGAGCAGTTGCTTTACCGAGGCAACATTCATAGCCTCTCTGATGCGGGAGAGACGGAGAGCAAATTCGCTGTCCGAAAGAAGTACCAAGGGTGTCATCGTCTGTAAGTCGTATATGTTTGAAGAAAGCTGTAGAAGGGAGTGTCAGTCTGCACTCAGTGCCTTTGGGTAAGTCTTACTCCGACCTGATCAATGCCTCTGAGAGTATCGACACGCATAATGTGGCGAACTCCCACGCTGAGCACACTGTCGGTCGGCGTATGCAACGGGAGTGATGCGCTCATCTGATATGAGTCACCGAATCCGTTGCCGTACCATCGGCCGAAAGCGTCGCAGAGGTCTACGTTCACTGTGTCTGTGCGGGTTTCTCCCGAGCTTATGGCGGTGGTCACTTCGAGCCAAAGGTTGCTGAACGGATAGTCATTGGTGTGACGCAACGCCACCTCGAGAGTGCCGCCGGGAAGATTCTCCTCAGTAGGCAGTAGGAATGTAAGCGTGTCGCCATAGGCCCACTTCCCGGAGGGAACCGTACGGAAATCCGTGGAGTCTATATCGGAGCTGTGGCATGACGAAAGTGCTGTCATCATAATTGCCACCTGAATAAGTATCCCTACGATGCCGGCCACTCCGGTAAAGCGTGATGCAGACTTGTACAACATGCGGTATCAGGAATTGCTGTTGGCGCCGGATTCTCCGGAATTGGTATTACCCGCCTCACCGCGATTGCCGTTTCCGTTGCCATTACTATTGCCGTTGTTGCGCTGCTGTTGCTGCTTTCTGCGGCGTTGGTTGTCGGGACGGGGACGTTTCTGCTGAGACTGTCCGTCGCGTGGCTCTCTCTGGCGTTCACGCTCGCCATCCTTGGGGGAGTCCTTCTGACCCTCTTTCTGAGTATCTTTCCGGGGCTCCTGTCCCTCTTTTCTGTCCTCGCGTGGCTGCTGCTCGCCGGTTTTGCCTTTGGGCTTCTTCTTTTTCCTCTTTTTGTCAAATCGGGTGATATCCTGTCCGAGAATATCGTTGAACCTCTGTTTGCCGTCATCCTCGCTCTCGCCATCGCGCTGTAGTGTCAGCGGTTTTTCGCCGCGACGGTTCATGGCCATGATCTCAAATGCACGGTCGGCGTCGATTGTCACCAGATTGGCGGGCACGGACTTGTCGGTCGAGTAGGTTATCTCGCGTTTGAAGATGTCATACTTGAAGTGGTAGTACGTAGCGTCAGCAGTCTCCAGTCTGACATCCTTGCCCGGCATACGTTTGACGCTCTCCACGTATGTGTCAACCTCGAAGTTGAGACAGCATTTGAGTTTCGCGCACTGTCCGGCAAGTTTCTGAGGATTGAGGGATATATCCTGAAAGCGAGCGGCGGCGGTACCTACCGACACGAAGTTGGTCATCCAGCTTGCGCAGCACAGAGGACGTCCGCAGGGGCCGATGCCGCCTATGCGTCCTGCCTCCTGACGAGCACCTATCTGTTTCATCTCGATACGCACCTTGAATGTCTCGGCCAGTACTTTGATGAGCTGACGGAAGTCTACGCGCTCGTCGGCGATGTAGTAGAATATGGCTTTGTTGCCGTCGCCCTGATACTCCACGTCGCCAATCTTCATGTTGAGCTTAAGACTCTCGGCAATACGGCGGGCACGTATCATGGTGTCGTTTTCCTTGGCGCGCGCCTCACGATACTTCTCCAGATCGCCGGGCTTGGCCTTGCGGAATATACGTTTGATGTCCGCCTCATTGCGCACATTGGCCTTGCGCATCTGCAGGGCCACGAGTTGTCCCGTGAGAGTCACCTGACCGATATCGTGGCCCGGCGATGCCTCTACGGCCACAAGGTCACCGATGCTCAGGGGCAGATTGGAGGAGTTGCGGTAGAATCCCTTGCGGGTATTCTTAAACTGCACCTCCACGATGTCATAGTCGGCTTTGCCTCCGGGCACATCCTCGAGCCAGTTGAAGCAGTGGAGCTTGCCGCGCGGAGGCTCTTTGCGGCATGAGTGTGAGCACACACCCTTGTCGCAACCGTCACAGCTTCCGTCCTTGCCGCTGTCGGCTGATATTTCTTCAGCGCTGTCGTTAAGTGGACGGGTTACCTCCTCGGAATTAAAATGGTTTTTACCCATAGCGGTATGTAGGGGAGGTCAGTGTTTACTTGGCGAAAGCCACTGAGCGGGTTTCACGAATAACGGTAATCTTTACCTGACCGGGATAGGTCATCTCGTCCTGAATACGCTGGGCTATTTCGGCTGACAGCTTTTCGGTTTCGGCATCGTCAATCTTGTCGGCGCCGACAATCACACGGAGTTCGCGTCCGGCCTGGATGGCGTAGGTCTTGATTACGCCGGGGTAGGAGAGCGCAAGCTGCTCAAGGTCGTTGAGGCGCT
>CAZNBC010000019.1:0-11986 GCA_964571125.1 uncultured Bacteroides sp. | reverse complement strand
CGTCGGATTCATAACCCGGAGGTCTCGAGTTCAATTCTCGATCCCGCTACTAAAAGAACGGCATGGCGCTGTGTCACGATTGACATAGCGCCATCGCTTTTTTCAACACATCTTATTTTCTCCCTTAGTTCTATCCTCACAGTCCCTCCCCCTATGACTATAATCCTTTTCGCAGTAGCCATCGTAGCGGTGGCTATTATAGCCCTGATATACTCCAATAGCCTGCGCGCACAGAACGGTACACTGACCAAGGAGCGCGACGAAGCCCGCCAATCACATGCACAGGCAGAGCAACAGCTCCGTCAGCTTTCAGAGGAGAATGCACGGTTGACTGAGCGTGTAGCCATGCGTGACAGTCAGATTGCAGAGTTGCACCGCACGGCTGAACAGGTCGAAAAGTCACGTGCCGAGGAGGAGAAAAAGCAGGCTGACCGATTCCGTCTGCTTGCCATGGAGATTTTTACCGACCACACCGACCGCTTCAAGGCGCAGAGCGAGAACAGGCTGACGGAACTGCTCACCCCGCTGCGCAACGATATAGAGAAGTTCAAGAAATCGGTAGATGAAGCATACTCCACTGAAGCCCGCGAACGGTTCTCACTCCAGGAGCGCATACGTGAACTTATCGAGACCAACAAATCCATAGGACGCGAAGCCAAGGAACTCACCACAGCGCTCAGAGGCAATTCAAAGACTCAGGGCGACTGGGGCGAAATGATACTCGAAAGTATACTCGAGAAGTCGGGATTGCGCAAAGGTGAGGAATTCACCGTGCAGCAAACTACTCAGGAGGGCCACACACTCCGTAACGAAGAGGGCCGTATGCTCCGCCCCGACGTAGTGGTCAATTACCCCGACGGAAGAGTGGTCATCATAGACTCCAAAGTGTCACTGACTGCGTTCGTGGACTATATCAATGCCGACACTCCGGAAGAGCAGACCGCTGCCGGACGTCGCCATGTGGAGTCGGTGCGCAAACATGTGGCCGAACTTGCTACCAAGAGTTATCAGGACTATGTAGGCCAGGAGCGCACGGACTTCGTCATGATGTTCATACCCAATGAGTCGGCCTACATTGCGGCAATGACCCTTGACAACTCCCTATGGCAGGAGGCTTATGACAAGCGCGTCCTCATCGTGTCTCCCACCCACCTCGTTTCGGCCCTGCGCCTCATCGCCATGCTGTGGAGCCACGACCGACAGACCCGCAACGCCATAGACATTGCGGAACAGAGCGGCAGGATGTACGACAAATTCGTTGCCTTCACCGAGGATATGCGCAAGATAGAAAAGGGTATCGACTCACTTCGCGGCACCTACGACAGCGCCATGACGAAACTCTCGCAGGGAACAGGAAACCTCGTCACCCGTGCCGAACGCCTGCGCGAACTCGGAGCCAAAGCCAAGAAGAGCCTCCAGTCGTAAATGCTCTTCGAGCAATACTGCCCAATCTATTAAGGTTTCTGACCTTATCAGAGGTCGAGTTTGTCCTTATCCTTTTTGTGGCGTGAAGATATGCGGCGACGTACCGCTGTGGCACCTCTGTAGACCTTCATCATACGTATCCACAGACGTGACGGTTCTGAAATAATATCCGAGGTCATGGTCTCGGCCATAGTGGGCACAGCCACATCCTCGCCGAACTGCTCGGGGTAAATAACCGTAAGATTATTTGACTGGAAATAGCGGTGCAGGAACTCCGGCATGGTGTCAAGCTCCGTAGTAAATGACACCGCAGCCCTTCGTGAGCTTACGAACACGAACAGGTCGTCATCAAGCACCTTATTGGCCAGCAGAATGAAGTCATCAAACTCCTCCACTACCCTGTACTCACTTCTTATGCCGTAACCTCCACGATGAATCACCGCACGGACGGCATCGCATGTACCCTGAAAACCGCAGAAGATAAGACGGCAACCCACCTGACGCGCAAGGTTGGCAAGGCTCTCCACCCACAGGCGGAATCCGGTTTCAAACTGCGCTTTGTCAGGCGCCATAACTACAATACGCGTCACGGTATTGACCGGGATAAAGCAGCGCGTAATGACCACCATACGGTGCGTGGCCTTTATCAGCTCGGTGAGCTTGTCACCGAAGAATGTGTCAATGACTGAATTGCGGCGATGAAGCCCTATGATTACCTCACTTATATCGCGCTCCTCAATGGTATTGATTACGCCGGTAACGAAGTTCAAATCGTAGCGCTCAAGCCTGAGAATAGGCACATCGACACTTGCCGCCACCTGTTCGGCTATGTCAAGAGCATTACGTCCGATGGCACGCGAGGAGGCACTGTTGTCATTGCGAACATGCAGGGCGTATACCTGGCCTTTCGACATAGGCGAACGCATCAGGAGGGCCAGATCCACCAACTCGGGAGCGGCGGCGGGACTGGCTATAGGTATCAGCACATTTGCCGTGCGGACATTCGATCTACTTGACGTATCTGGAGCGTCTTCGGCTAATTGCTCCATCTTGAGTTTCGTGGCGGCATGCGATGTCCCCACCGATGAAACGGTACAGGTGATGAGAATCATTATCACCGTGCCGTTAAGTATTTCCTCACCGAATATACCCATGCCGTAACCGATCATCACCACGGCAAGAGCCACAGCTGTATGAGCGTTGGATAGCTGATACATGATTGACCGCGCGGTGGTGCCGAGACGGAATGTGCGCTGAGTGCAGTATGCAGCAATCCACTTACCGGCCATAGCCACGACGGACATGACTCCGGCGACATAGATGGTTGACCACCCCTTGGCCAGCACACTCACATCAATAAGCATACCGACACCGATAAGGAAGTAAGGTATAAAGATAGCGTTGCCCACAAACTCCAGTCTTGTCATCAACGGCGAACGCAGGGGGATGTAGCGGTTCAGAACGATTCCCGCGAAGAATGCACCGAATACGCCCTCTACGCCTATGGCACCGGCAGCCTCGGCTGCGAGGAATGTCATGGCCAACACATAGATAAACTGCAGTATATTGTCTCCATGACGCTTGAAAAACCAGCGGGTCAGGCGTGGGTAAACGTACACTATAAGCCCACAATAAAGCGCCAGTCCGCCTACAAGCTTGAGTATATCACCGGGGCGGAACTGTCCCTCACGCTCAATACCTACGGCTATGGCCAGTACCATAAGTGAGCCTAACACGGTAAAGATAGTACCGGGTATGGCGATGATAACGGGGGGCGATTTCGTCAACCCGAAGCGCGACACTATCGGATAGGCGATAAGGGTGTGCGCCGAGAACATGGAGGCCACCAATAGCGAGGCTATTACACTGAGTCCCAAGAGATAGTAAGAGGACACTGTGCCAAGCACAAGCGGAATAATGAAGGTGTAGAGACCGAATATGACTCCGCGCCTGAGATTCTTGCGCAGATGGTACATGTCAATCTCTATGCCCGCAAGGAACATCAGGTAGAGAATACCCACCTGCCCGAACACCTCGAAACTCATATCGCGGGCAAGAAGATTGAACCCGTGAGGACCCACGATTACACCCGCAAGTATAAGCCCTATGATGGGGGGAACCTTAAGTTTATTGAGGATGAGCGGCGCGAAGAGTATTAGCAGCAGTACACAAAGGAATATGCCCACCGGCGAAGTTACCAGTGGCTCACTGACGGCAAGCGCGAGCAAAGAGATCAGGCTTGTCATCGCAGTGGATTTCAGGCAAATTTCTTGCCGTGGGCAATGAGATATTCAGCTATCTGCACGGCATTAAGCGCCGCGCCCTTCTTTATCTGGTCGCTTACAATCCAGAACGAGAGGCCGCAGTCATCGGTAAGGTCGGCACGCAGACGGCCCACATATACCGGCTCCTTGTCGGCGATGTCAAGAGGCATCGGGTAAACCTTTTCCGCAGGATTGTCAAGAACCACGATACCCTCGGCATTGACAAGCGCCTCACGCACTGTATCAAGCGCAAGCGGAGTCTCAGTCTCGACCCATACGGCTTCGGAGTGGGCACGCATCACGGGCACACGCACACATGTGGCGCTCACCTTAAGGTCGGGAGCGTGCATAATCTTCTTGGTCTCGAAGTACATCTTCATCTCCTCCTTGGTGTATCCGTTGTCCTGGAACACGTCAACGTGAGGAATCACATTGAAAGCAAGCTGATAGGCAAATTTCTCTATCGTGGGCTTCTGACCGTTGATAAGTTCACCGGTCTGCTTCACAAGCTCATCCATAGCGGATGCGCCCGCACCGCTGGCTGCCTGGTAGGTAGCCACATGCACGCGACGTATGCGGCTGAGGTCATTGATGGGCTTCAGGGCAACAACCATCTGTATGGTCGTACAGTTGGGATTGGCAATGATATTGCGCGGAGTGTCGAAGGCGTCCATACCGTTGACCTCGGGCACCACCAGAGGTACGTCATCATCCATACGGAATGCGCTTGAGTTGTCTATCATCAGTGCTCCGTGGCGGGTGATATCCTCGGCATATTCGCGCGACACACCTGCACCGGCCGACACGAAAGCGATGTCTATACCCTTGAACAGGTCAGGTTCATGCGTCAGTTCCTCGACCTTATAGGTAGCTCCGCGGAACTTATATTCACGACCCGCACTGCGGCTCGAACCGAAAAGGCGAAGATTGTCCACAGGGAAAGGATGCTCACTCAAGACTCTCAGGAACTCCTGACCTACGGCACCGCTGGCGCCAACTATTGCAACATTCATATATGTAGTGATTATTTTCGTTTTCGTATATTGGGGATTTTCACACTGCAAAAATACAAAAAAAGGGAGGCCTCAGCAAATTGCCGAAGCCTCCACACTAACTATATATTAATCAAACTTTTCTGATAGAGTCCTTAGACAGAGAATCAGTCCGTAAGATCCACAGCATAGTACACTTTCTTACCGGTGGGATAGACACCCGTGAGGAAAAGCACCTTTTCATCATCGTTCTCCATCGTGTGGCGGTAGATACGCTCCACATCATCGGAACTGCTTACGCGCTCACCGTTGATAGAGATGATGATAAATCCCTCCTTCACGCCGGCATCCTTAAACTTACCGGTAGAAAGCTGAGCCACCTGAATACCGTCGCGCAAGCCGAGCTGACTGAGGGTCTCGGATGACACTTTCTTGAACACACATCCGAGGTCATTGACTGTAAGAGCCTTAGTCACCGAAGTGCTACCCTGACTGTTGAGCAGGGTTACGGTAGCCTTGCGCTGCTTATTGTCGCGGATGTAAGTCACGGTAATCTTGTCGCCCGGGCGATACTTGTTGATTTGCTCACCCATCTGGGCAGTGTTGCGCGTGGGCACATCATTGATGGCCACAATCACGTCACCCTCCTTAAGACCGGCCTCCATAGCCGAACTGCGTTCGATTACCTCACCGATATACAGACCTTCGGTCACGGCGGTAATACCCTTTTCCTTGGCAAGTTTCGGGGTGAGTACACCGTAGCGGATGCCGAGGACAGCGCGCTGTACCGCACCATATTCCTTGAGGTCGGCCACAATCTTGTTGACAATCGTGGTGGGCACGG
The DNA here is from genome assembly GCA_964571125.1 of uncultured Bacteroides sp. Taxonomy (GTDB): domain Bacteria; phylum Bacteroidota; class Bacteroidia; order Bacteroidales; family Muribaculaceae; genus Paramuribaculum. The sequence goes on along the minus strand of CAZNBC010000019.1, from coordinate 6,461 downwards.
CAAAGGAGTAACCCGCATAGTTGCCGGTCTGTGAGTAAATGGCGGTATTGATACCCACCAATTCACCCGCAAGGTTTACAAGGGCACCTCCGGAATTACCGGGATTGACGGCGGCATCAGTCTGGATATACGAGTCAAGACCCATCTTCTGACCGGCGTTGGCTGCCTCACTTATCGAGCGGGCCTTGGCGCTGACGATACCGGTGGTCACGGTAGAATTGAACCCGAAGGGATTACCCACGGCGAGCACCCACTCACCCACCTTGAGGCGGTCACTGTCACCCATAGGGATGACGGTGAGGTCCTTGGCGTCAATCTTGATGAGGGCGATATCGGCGTCCGGGTCGGCACCTACAACAGTAGCGTTGAACGAGCGGTTGTCATTGAGGGTCACCTCAAGACGGTCGGCGCCGTCAATCACGTGATTGTTGGTCACGATGTAACCGTCGGAAGTAAGTATCACACCCGAACCTAAGCCGGCCTGACGCTGCTGCGACTCGTCATTGTCATTCTGACGGCGGCGCTGCTGCGGCTGAGGCTGACGCTGCTGAGGACCGAAGAAATACTCAAAGAAGGGGTCACTGAAAAAGTCATTACCACCCTGGCGGTAGCCGTTTGAACGTTGCGACACGAAACTCTTGATACTTACCACACCGCCGACAGCTTTCTCGGCAGCGACAGTGAAGTCCGTGTCAGACGTGGGGGTATGCGACACATTCACGAAGCCGTGCATGGCCACTGGCTGAGTTATTGAAGTCTCCGCCGGCATCAGAGAGTCGGTAATGGGGCCGGAGGGTGAAACACCCAGCGATTGCATAGCAAGAACTGTGGCAGCTGACCCGGCAACAGCTATGCCGGCAGCCAGCAATACGATTTTTCCGTAAAGATTCATAGAATGCAAATGTTAAAATCTAAATGATGAACTTGTTAAATTTAACTTTCCTATTATGACGGCAAAGATAGAAGATAATTTAATCGGCAAATGTAAAAGTGGGTTAAATTAAGCTCATTTAATACTTCCCCACGCCGTATTAACAGCCGTTTAGGCATAAAATGTGAAAATTTGAGTACAAAGGTTACATCGTTGCATGACATCCACAAAAAGGCTAACTTTGTATCATGTCATTATCCACTTCTCGCCGCAGGCTGATATACATGCTCACCATCATCATGATGACGGTTTGCTACGGTTGTTCGTCGCATAAAAGCAACGTTCACCCTCAACCTGTCGTGAAGCGCCATGTGGAAAAACATGTGGATATGAATGTCTCTTCGGCTCCTCACGGCCACCTGTTGCTCAAAGAGGCAGAGAAGTGGCTCGGCACTCCTTATAAATATGGGGGCACCACCCGTAATGAAGGCGTTGATTGTTCGGGACTCGTGATGAGCCTCTACAATGACGCGCTGTCGATAAAGTTGCCGCGCAATTCCGCCGCCCAGGCTGAATTCTGCAACGCTATTGACCGCGATAAACTCGAAGTCGGCGACCTCGTGTTCTTTGCTCCACGCCAATCAGGCAGAGTGAATCACGTAGGTATGTATATCGGCAACGGCAATATGATTCATGCATCGGGTAGCCGCGGAGTGATGATAAGCTCATTGAGCGAAGCATATTTTGTCAAGAACTTCTACGGTTGCGGCAGAGTGGGACAATTAGCCGCCCTCTCATCCAAATCCGTAAAACCCTCAAAAAAAGAAGCCGACATACCGTCGGCACCATTACGCAATGATCTAAAGCAGGATATGGACAAAGCTATCGATCAGCGTGTCGACTCCATCTGCTCATCCTTCTTTGACTGATTCGCTCCGGACTCCATCGCCTTGTAACGCGCATACGCCTTGGCAAGACGGGTATGATAGCCCCTGCGGGCATACGACGGCCCATTATATCCACGCGCAAACGCAGCCCAGTCCTTGGACCTCAGATGGCGCGCCAGCCCGGTGTTTTCTATAAACCTCACGAACAGCTCAAGCTGATTGTGTTCACTGCTGCTCATCAGTTCGACAAACTCATCTATCGAAGCTGCCCCACATTTTTTCCAATTAAAGCCGCCTATCTGAAACATTCCCCAGAAAGTGCCTTCGATAGCCGCTTTACGGTTGATGGTGTAGGCGGCTTCAAGCCGTGCATGCTGAGCTGCCTGCTGCGAACCGTATTTACGTACCTGAGGCGCCTGAAAGACTATCGGATGACTTCCGAAGTATTTGGCAACATTGATGCCCGCACGCGAAGCGAACCTCTTGAACATCGCCATATCAAAATTAATCAGAGGCTTCCCGGGAGCGGAAAAGCCATTGTGCGACTTTCCGGCCTCAATCTCCACCACAGCCTTTATGGACGGTACATCTATACCCAATTCCTGCGCAGCCATGACGAAATCCTCCTCAGTAAGCCGGAGAGACACACTGTCGCATGCCATGACATTCATCACCGAGTCAAGGGGCGACATCGTGTGCGACGAGATACTGTCGGCCATGACCGAAGGAAACAGCCGGGTGACGTCAATAGCACCCGCCGACATGAAACAGCCTCCCAAGAGCACACATGCTGCAATAACCGATGTGGAATTAGTTTTCATAGGTGTGTAGGTATGGTACGTAAAAATGAAAGTGGCGGCAGAGCGACGACGCCCTACCGCCACATATTATTTACTGTCGGGACAGTTCTTACTTCTTCAGGTCGGCAATCTTGGTGATTGTCAGCTTAAGCTGCTCCCAGAAACGCTCGACGGCGGGGATGAACATACGTTCCGAGGGTGAGTGTACGCCCTGCAGTGTGGGACCGAACGATACCATGTCGAGGTGAGGATACTTCTCGAGGAAGAGTCCGCACTCCAGACCGGCGTGGATAGCCTTGATAGCGGGAGTTACGCCATAGAGTTCCTTGTAGGCGTCGCGGGCTATCTGCATCACGGGTGAGTTCATGTTGGGCTTCCATCCGGGATAGCCTTCACCGTGCTGCACCTCGGCACCGGCAAGAAGGAACACAGCCTCTACCTGATTGGCGATGTCCCACTTGCTTGAGTTGACCATGCTGCGCTGGCTGGTGGTAACAAGTATCTTGGAGTCGGCAACCATCTTCACGGAAGCGAGGTTGGTAGAAGTCTCTACCAGTCCCTCAAGCTCGCGGCTCATTGAAGCCACGCCGTGAGGACATGCATAGAGGGCGCGGATGAGGTTAAGCGAAGTGGTGCTGTCAATGCAGAAGTCGGGAGTGTCCACACTCTCCATGGTAAGCTCCACGGTCTTCTCTATATCGCCGTATTCGCCTTCGATATCAGCTACGAAACGATTGAATGCTGCGTTTACCTCCTCTTTCTTAGAAGTGTGCACACCTATGATGGCATGGGCCGCACGAGGAATGGCATTGCGGAGGTTACCGCCGTCAATTTCCGACACCGAAACCTCGTGAGACTTTGTAAGCTCAAAGAGGAAACGGGCCAGGGTCTTGTTGGCATTCATGTGGCCGAGATGGATATCACCACCCGAGTGACCGCCGAGACCGTTGCGGATATCTATCTTGAAATACTTGAAATCCTTGGGAGCGGTGGAGCGATGGTAGTGGAAAGTAGCGACGGTATCGACGCCACCGGCACATCCCACGAAAATCTCAGCATCATCCTCCGAGTCAAGGTTGAGAAGGATGTCGCCCTTGATCATATCCTTGCCGAGACCGAAAGCGCCGGTCATACCGGTCTCTTCGTCTACTGTCATCAGAGCTTCCAAAGGCCCGTGAACGAGGTCGGGGTCTACGAATATAGCCATGGCGGCAGCCATGCCGATACCGTTGTCGGCACCGAGGGTAGTACCGTCGGCCTTCACCCAGTCGCCGTCAACGATGGTGGTGATGGGGGTATTCTCGAAGTCGAAATGCTTGTCATTTGACTCGCACACCATATCCATATGGCCCTGAAGAATGATTGTGGGGGCATTCTCATGACCGGGAGTTGCGGGCTTGGTATAAACGACATTGCCTACCTCGTCGGTCTTGGCATCAATGCCATGCTTTTTAGCGAAGTCAAGAAGATATTGGCGAATCTTGCCCTCCTTCTTGGAAGGACGGGGCACCTTTGTTATTTCATCGAAAATGCTAAAAACCTCGGTGGGTTTTAAATCTTTCACTTCCATGTCTGTAGGATTGATTATGAATTATGAATTTGAATGATGGCTGAGTATGAGAAAAAGTGTTAAAATTCCACTTTTGAGCACCCTAAGTTACAAAATAAATCTGATACAGGGCAAAAAATATCTCCGATATTGCTAATTTTGTCCTAAATTTGCACCGCAATAAACCACTCGATTCATGAAGTTGATTCTTCTGACAGTATTATTGGTCGCCGTTGCGGTGATACTTTTAGGCATAAAGGTGCTCTTTGTCAAGGGAGGGAAATTTCCCTCGGGACATGCTCACGACATCCCCGCCCTCAGACGCAAAGGCATCAAGTGCGCCCACTCTCCCGAACAGGACTAACCGGTTAGTCCACTGAACGTACAACCTTATTACGCAAAACCATTTTTATCATATAGCATAATGAAAAAATTAGCCTTTACAGCTAACCTCCTCATCCTTCTCATGGGTGTAGCAGCATCATCCTGCTCTGACAAACAGGCCGCAACCACTTCAGCACCTGTTAATACCGTATCAACTGACAGTGCTGCCCCCGCCATGCTCAACATACGCTATGTTGACGGTGACTCACTCATGGCCCACTACAATCTTTCGAAAGACTTCCGCGAAGCTTACATGAGCGCCCTCTCAAAGATTGACGGAGCTCGTCAGGCCCGTGGCAACGAGATACAGAAATTCGCGGCTACCGTTCAGGAAAAGGCCCAGAACAACGGCTACCTTTCCGAAGCCAGCTACAACGCCGACATGCAGAAGCTCCAGAAGATGCAGATCGATGCCGAGAACTATCTCAACACCCTCAGCCGCAACGCCGACGCCGAACTGGCCCAGCAGCAGCAGCAGATAACCGACTCTGTAGATTCATTCATCCGCGACTACAACGCCACACGCGGCTACGACGCCATCCTCTACAAGGCTTCAGGCATCTATTTCAACCCCGCCCTCGACATTACTGCCGAAATCATCGAAGGCCTCAATGCCCGCTACAATAAGGTAAATACCTCAAAGTAATATCCTACTGTAGATTATAGCACACTATAAATTACCGACCTATTACGGGACCATGTCATCAACCGGACATGGCCCCGTTTTTTTTCATTCAACACTATGCCGTTAGAAAATTAATCACTACTTTTGTAAAAAATTGGGATAATAATGGCCGGCAATCTTGAACAACGGTTAAGCGGTATAATGGCCAAAGCGGCCATGCTTACAGAGCGTTATCGCTTGCTTAAGGAAGCGAAAGCGCAGGCTGATGTCAGGATTGAAGAGCTTGAAGCCACAGTTGAACGTCAGGCACGCGACATTGAGCGCCTGGAACGTCAGGTGGAGCATCTTCAGGTAGTCACGACACTTTGCCCCGACAGGGAGAGCGTCATCGGCACCAGGGCATTATTAGCCGAATTAGTGCGGGAAATCGACAAATGCATCAACGATCTCGACCAATGATGCGATCTTGACCGACGATGCGATGAATGATAAACTTGATATAAATCTGCGTGTGGCCGACACAGCCCTGAGCCTCAGCATCAACCGCGATGAAGAGGAACTGCTGCGGAAAGCCGCCAAAGAAATCAACTATGTATGGAACGCATGGCGCGACGAGGCCCGATTCAGCCGGAAGACGCCCCATGAGGTTCTTGCGATGGTGACACTTCTGTTTGCCAAAGGCTACCTCAGCCGACAGACCGAAGTCGCTCACCTCGATGAGATACTTGCATCCTTCGAGGACACCCTTGATCAGATGCTCGGGCTCAAAGACTTTACCGTCTGACCCTCTCGGCCTCATGGCCACAAGAGAGATTAGGACATAATTTATATCAGACCTGCACCATTATCCGCTATGCCACACATCCCGGGCATAAGGAGAATGATGCGGTTTTTTTGTATAACCATATTTGACTGAACTACAAACTCTAAAACCCATTAAATCAACCGATAATATAACTCAAACCATTCATCACTTTATAATCAACCCAACCACTCAATACTTATCATTATGACATTCACTATCCTCTGGGCGTCCATAGCAGCCATCATAGCGCTTGCCGCCGGTATATGGGGCACTCTTATAGTACAGAAGAACATGGCCAACAGTCGTTCGCAGGAAATAATCCGCGAGGCTCGCAACGAGGCCGAGGTGATTAAGAAAAACAAGCTCCTTGAGGCTCGTGAGGAGGAGCTGCGCATCAAGGGCGAGGCCGAGCGCAATGCCCAGCAGCGCATGTCGAAGGTTCAGTCCATGGAGTCAAAACTCAAGCAGCGTGAGAATCAGCTGAACCAGCAGCAGAGCGAAAACCAGCGCAACAAGGCTGAGAACGAGCAGACCAAGGCA
>CAZNBC010000018.1:0-12058 GCA_964571125.1 uncultured Bacteroides sp. | reverse complement strand
TGATATTTCCAACTGGGCCATTCGAGATAGCGCTTGGTGTTGAGTACCGGGAAAGTGTTCCGTCCCAGCGGGAAGTGGACAGGAGTCATAGGTACGCGAGGGCCGTACGACATCTTGTTGACCCACAGATAGTCACCCACGAGAAGTGTCTTTTCGAGCGACGATGAGGGTATCTGATAGTTCTGACCTATGAAGGTAAACACGAAGTACACGAGGATGAGCGCGTAGAGTATAGCGTCTACCCATCCCATTACCGCCCTCACGGTGGCGCTCTTCGACTTCTTCCACCATGTCAGGGGAATAAACCCGGTAATGTATATGTCAAACAGCAACACTATGAACAGGGCCACCCACCATGACCGCAGCCAAATGACCCACAGCAGGAATATGAGGCTGACAATACCGAAACGCACCCAACGGGTAGGCTTCGTTTCGCGTATACGCTCCTTGAATGATTTCATCTATAATGAATGTGATTAGGTTTTGTACTTATTTGACAAGTGAGGCGATGAAGTCACGTAGATTCAACACACCCTTGCGCGAGGCGGCCCACTCGGCAGACATCACTGCTCCGAGGGCGAATCCTTCACGGCTCTTGGCATCGTGACGAATGGTTATGGCGTCTACGGCAGAGTCCCAACGTATGATATGGGTGCCGGGCACTTCACCTTCACGCACGTGGTTGACCACCAGACGGGTTCCCTCCCTGTCGGGTTCTTCAGCCCATCCGTCGAGACGGGGAGTCCGCTCCACTACCTGCTCGGCAAGGGTTACAGCCGTGCCACTGGGATGGTCAAGCTTATGTATATGATGTACTTCGGTGAGATAGGGTGTATAGGCTTCAATATTACCTAACAGAGACGCTACACGCTCGTTGATGGCAAAGAAAAGATTGACTCCAAGACTGAAATTACTGCTCCACATCATGGTACCGTCCACTTTGCGGCAATATTCCTGTGCCTCAGGCAGACGCTGCTGCCATCCCGTAGTGCCACTCACAACAGGTACTCCACGATCAAGACATGCAATGACATTATCATAGCCTGTTGCCGGCACAGAGAAGTCTATGGCCACATCAGACGAACGGAAAGCGGGAGAATCAAAATCGGCCACATTATCGCGGTCAATCACGCAGCTTATCTCATGGCCACGCTCACGTGCGATGCGCTCGATCAGGTGTCCCATACGTCCATATCCTACTATAGCTACTTTCATACTGACAGTTTCGGGGTATGGCGAGTGAATGGATTAACGGTTGACAAACACGCGGTATTCTCCGGCATTAAGCGAGGTGGGGAATTCCACAGCCCCGGCAGAGAAGAAATCAACCGTAGTATCATTCTGCGCGGGAGCTTCGGCGGTATATTTTATTTCCGATGCCTCGGCACCGAGGTTGACGAATACTGTCACCTTTGATCCGTCGCGCTCACGTGAGAAGATGTAAAGGTCAGGATTCTCAGTATAGTAACGTACCATTTCGCCACCCTGATTACCGGCGAGGAGTGCCTTCTGAGTATGCTTGAGGTGGTTGAGCTTCTGATAGAAATCGAAGAATCCGTTGCGGGGTTCCCATTCGGGGGCCTTATCCTTTTCGAAGAACTCGAAAGCTCGGTTCATACCGGTCTCCTGACCGGTATAGATCAGAGGCATACCGGGAAGTGTGTAGCTCAACACGGCAAATGCTCCGGTGAGGTTTCCGAGGCGCTCGAATTCAGTGCCCTCCCATGAGTTGAGGTCATGGTTGGTAATCATGTTCATCAGGTAAGTGTCGCCGGGATATTCGACAGCCTGCTGAGCAAGAAGAGTATCGATAGCCACGGCATGAGTAACGGGGAACTGACGAGGTTCCTTGCCCTCTTCGGCAAAGTTGTACTGTCCTGAAGTGGCGGCTATGGCGCTGAAAAGGTCCTTCATAGGCCAATTGTAGCCCATGTCAAAGCTGTTGGCCTGAAGTTCCGGTTTGCTTGCTTCGGCAAGCATGAAGAGTTCGGGGCATACCTCCTGAAGCTGAGGGCGAGCCTCTTCCCAGAAGTCGGTGGGCACCTCCATAGCTACGTCACAGCGGAAGCCATCAACTCCCACTTCGGTGAGCCAGAATTTGAGGGCGTCTATCATGGCCGCACGCATCTCGGGGTTAGAGTAGTCAAATTTGTAGACGTCTGTCCAGTCGTAGGGACCGAACATCTTGCCCTCCTCATTGCGTGCATACCAGTCGGGATGTTCGGTCACCCAGCTGTTATCGCGACCCGAGTGGTTGGGCACCCAGTCTATGATGGCTTTCATACCGAGACTATGTATCTTCTCTACAGTAGCCTTGAACTGTTCGATAGTACCGAACTCAGGATTGAAAGCCTTATAATCGCGTACGGCATAGTAGCTGCCGAGAGTACCCTTGCGGCCATCCTCCGATATAGGATGTACGGGCATGAACCATAGGATGTCCACACCTAATTCCTTCAAACGGGGAAGTTGGGCATCAAAGGCGGTAATAGTGCCGCTATCAGTAAACTGACGCAGATTCACTTCATATATTACAGCATTACGGCTCCATTCGGGGTGCTTTACTGTGGTGAGTGTACTGTCCACATCCGTAACCGTCTTGGCGGAACGTGAGGAACATCCGGCTACGATACATCCGGCTGCGAGAGCTATGAGGCCCAGAATTATAAGTTTCTTCATTGTCGGGAGAAATGTAAGTATTTTTGGTTATGATCGGTTATTGTTTGCGTATAGGATACCTACGGGGAAATTAAAGCATGGTGAGCGCACGAAGCTGCTCAAGCACCTCAAAGCGGGTCATACGGCGATGGTCCTTGAGGGCGCGGGCAAAGTCATGGACTATACTCTGCACCCCCCTATGGTTGAACACACGCAGCATGTAGGAATAATTCTTATCAAAGAGGCGATTAATCTCATCCTCCTCAAGAGAGCACCATTCTGTACCCTCATCCACTGCCTGATGACGTAAATGCTCCTTGACATCGGGAGTCACCGGTTCGGAGCGCATCACCACCGAACGACACATTACGTTGGCTATAAGCATACCCACCGAGAGGTTGTAGTTATTGACCATATGTGCCCATGCGGTTTTGGCCGACAGACCGGGATTGCCCGAAAAGAAAAAGTCGTCGGTATACTCTATGATATTGCCCGGCTCAGAATCAAGTGACACTGCGGCAAGCATCTTCTCGCCGTCAAGCACCACCATACCTACGGCCATACCTGTGGCCCCGTAGCATTTGTCATCTTCGTTCTTATAGCTCAATGAAAGTTTCATGAGAATTGCAGTTAGTTTTTTGAGGATAAATTCCTTCGGATAGTCAACTACCGAAGGCTCCTATAAGTTCATTCTGAAGCGGTCAAGACGTCAATATACGTCAGTTAACCACCAGAATCTTTGTTACCGCTCCGGAAGAGGATGATGAATTGTCACCACCGCCCGAAGAGGCGAACACGTAGTACACACCCGATTTCACACGCTGGCCAGAGAGGTTGCATCCGTCCCATTGAGCCATACCTCCCTCTGACATCACCTGTGCCATGAGCATACCTGAGGCATCGGTAATCTTCACCATCGTACCCTCCATGAGACCCACTATACATATAGGCCCCGTATGGTCGGGACGGACGGGATTGGGATAGGCATATATGTCGGAAAAATCAGGCTGGGCAGGTGTCGCATCAGAGTTAAACGACAGGAGGCCCAGTGAGGTACCGACCCACACCTTATTGTCATGCACGTCGGCATAGACATCGTGTATCATATTGTCGGGCAGTATGGAGTTGTCAGTCGTATAGTTGGCTAAAATCTTATCGCCACGTTCACTAACAAGATACAGTCCCGAGGATCGGGTGGCAATCCACTTACGGTTGGCGTTATCCGCCGATATGCCGTAGATGTATTCGGTAGGAAGCAGATATTCGGCCGTATTGGTACCATCGTTATGAGGTATCTTCAGATGATTGATAACCATTGATGACGAGTTGGCTGATGTGGGTGTGGTGATTTCGAATACACCCATGTCGGTACCTACCCACACACGACCTTCGTGGTCCTCACAGAGTGACAGGATTGTAGTATAGTTAAACGTCTTGCCATCCTGATCAATAAAGTTGGTATGCACGGTCACCTTATCATCATTGAAATTATTGAGGGTACCCTTGGTATCGATGGCTACCAGCCCTCCCATGGCTATAAACACCATATTGCTGTGCTTACAGAAGAGCAGACGGGGATTACGGTCGCCACGGTCGTTCACATTGATTACTATCCAGTCATCCTTAGTAATCTGCTCGGTAGACAGACGACGCTTCGCAGCAGGAAGTACCATCAGATTAGGATCGGTGATTCCAGAGCGGAACATCTGACTCACCATCCACAGATTACCGGCACGGTCAATTCCCAACTCAAACACACGGGAACTATTGTCCCATACAGGTGTCAAGGGAGTATTGTTATAATCGAAGTGACCCGTGACTTCACCGTTGGTCACACGATAGACACCGTCAAGATTGGTAGCGATAAAATATGTCGAGGGGTCATCAGGATCCTCCACAAGGCGTGAGGGAGAGGAAATCCACTTGCCTATATTCTTTTGCCACTCTTTACCCATGAGGCTGTGAGCTTCAACTGGATAGGGTGCTATGTTAGTGAAGCGGCCGTTTTCATATACGCTTGTCTGCTGGGCCACTCGTTGACCCTCGCCGGGAATAGTGAGGCGCATACGTGTGGGTCCGAGATTCATGAAGTATATACGCTCACCGTCAGCCGATGGTATAATGGAGGCGACCTCCTTGACCGACAGTTGTTCGGGTACGAATTTATTCATCTTCACAGCGGAGCCGGAAGATAAATCATAGAGCCCGAGGCCATTCATATCGAATGCCCATACATTTGAGGGGCCCTTGGCAAGCGAGAAGTAATTATCGCTGAGTTCTTCAGGTATATCAGCTACTTTGGTCACCTTATAATCACGTCCAAGCCTGCAAATCTCTTTTTTATTAGTGACAAAAACGATAGTTGAGTCGGCCTGCATCACAGGCTGAGTCACAGACGGATACTCGAGAGCTAAGTTGGTCCACTTGCTGAAAGCCGAACGATCAGCCTTCCAATCCGTTATCCACAGATTCTTATTGGTACAATAGTACACCACCTTACCGTTGCCGACCGGCCACACCCTACTGCCTTTAGTTACAGAAGCCATACGGGTAAAGCGATCGAGCTTATTGATCATGCCGTCCTTTTCGGCTCTGTAGACAGCACTGTTAAAGAGCGTGAGCATCAGGTAACCGTCAGCGGCTATACCGATGACAGTAACTCCGAGTATACCGGAGCGTACCACCTCATGACGCTTGTCATCGAACACCGCCACACCGAAATCGGTAGCCGCATATATACGGTCACCGTCAAAGGCCATGTCGTTAATCTTTCGTGAGCTGGTGATGGATGTAGCCACCTTGATATCCGGAAGATTCACCACCCTGTCATCATCGTAGATCAAATCTATATTACCGCTTTTATAGGCCACGGCGAGATATTTGCCACGATGATTGTAGAATACGCCTGTAACATCGTAGTCGGTCAGCATATTCTCAACCGTAAGGCTACGGCGCTCCTCGGTGGAGGGGTCATAGCTGAACAGACTGCCACCCGCTACGAAGTACACCTTATCGGCCGTCTCGGTCACTTGAGTGACAGGGAGTGAGAATATAGGATAAAGAGTCCAATCACCCACCGAACCCGCAGAGGTCTGGGCCTGTACGGTCATCCAAGGGGTGATAGCCGCGATTATCACGGCCAGTGACATCAGTATTTTATTAATATATCTAATCATCTGTCAAGGAGAGGTTTATAGTGGGTGAATGATTGTGTCAATAAATATTTGTCGGATTATTTGCGTGACAAGTCTTCGAGATAGGCAAGTAGTTTGGCTGTGGCGCGTCCGCGATGACTAATGCGGTTTTTTTCCTGAGCCGACATGGAGGCAAAGGTGCGGTCAGACTCATCGGGTAAGAATATCGGGTCGTAGCCGAATCCTCCTTCGCCATCGGGAACGGAGGTGATTACACCGTCAACCCTACCTTCAAATACGGTCTCTTCATTTCCAATAATCAGTGCTATGACGGTGGAAAAATGAGCCGCACGAGAAGGATTGTCACCACTGACTTTATCAAGACGCTCAAGAAGCAGACGCATATTAGCTACGGAGTCATGTCCCGGACCGGCATAGCGCGCCGAGTAGACTCCCGGCTCTCCGCCGAGAGCGTCCACCATCAGACCCGTATCGTCAGCAAAGCAGTCATACCCATAGTGCTCCTTAATGTAGCGGGCTTTCTGCAAGGCATTGCCACGAAGCGTGTCGGAAGTTTCAGGTATATCCTCATGACATCCTATTTCGGCCAATGACACTATATGCCAGCGATCACCAACTATCTGCCGCAGCTCCTGAAGCTTATGTGCATTATTGGTGGCAAACACCAGTGTAGGTCTGTCGCCGGAGGTAACGTTACCGTCCGGTTGATTGGATGTCATGCTATCGGTCATGGACTTGCTCATTTTCGAGAACTTTACATACGCGGATAAAGAACTACAAAGATAAGCCTTTATCCCCTATTATTAACGTATCCTTGACTTACTTATTATCCACATTGACCTATCTATCGATATGGCACTGCCATATTAATAGAAAGATACTGTGTCGGGGATGAGCCTGACACAGCATCTTATTCAAATAACTTTACAGTTAAAGAGAGCTGTAACTTATTTATCGCTACAGATTTATAAATCTGTAATATTCTGACCGACAATCGTCACTATATCATTTGGCATGAAAGTTCCTATTTCTTCTCCGTCAGTCCAGACGCCACCTGAATACCAGCCGTTCCATGAGGCGGTATAATCAGTTAATATACCGTTTTTACTGATCGAATATGTCTCACCTGATCTGAGGGAATCAGAGCTATATAACAATACCATTCCTTGCATTCCTCTCGGAATACGATAGGTATCAGTCGGCTTGCCGGTGAAATCAAGTATTGAAATATTGTCATTTTTTACGATTGACAGCCCGCTATATACCACTGTCCTTTGCTTTGACGAAGATGATGGGGCTTGAAAACAAGTTCCACCAGTACCTATAATCGTACCTCCATTGATAAGGTATCTGGAAGAATACTTACAGCCTACCGATTCAGCAACTCCACTTGCTCCGTTTGCTATTACCAGTCCTCCCTTAACATAAAGATAGCCCTCTGAATAAATAGCGTTGGAAGTAGTTGAGTGAGCAAGAATTTTACCGTCATTTATTTCAATCCCGGAATTCGCATGGATTGCATCACCTGTAGCATAGGAGTAAACATTACCACCATTAATGTTAAGTACCGCTTTTGACTCAAGTCCTATAAGACTTCCGTAATCATCAGCTTTACCTGTTACAGCGATATTTAATATACCACCTTTTATGATGATGTTTCCATCAGCTCTTACACCTTTTGGTGAAGATGTCAAATTCTGCGACGAGAGATATGTATCCCCGCTTGTAGTGATTGTGCTCTCTCCGCCGGAAATCTCTATGAAACCATTGGCACTCAAACCCTTTCCTCCGGAGCCTGTACTTTTAATAACCAGTTCTCCATCCGAAATTGTAATATTACCGTCAGCCTTTATACCCGAAGATGACGAGGTATCGTTATCGGTTTCATCATAGGTCGCATCACCTGACTGATTGAGCAAAAGCTTACCACCTGTCACTACGGCATGTAGACTCGTGCTGACACCTTTTCCCGCAAGTGACGAAACATTTGTATACAGCAGACCGCCACCCATATAAAAACCTATATTATCCGTGACATTTCCCTTGACATGCACTGCGTTTTTAGCCGCTTCAGGCACTACAATGGTAACACCAGGCCTTATCCACATATATCCGTCTGTGGCTATACCGTGTCGGTTTTTACCGCTGACTTCGAGGACGCCGTTACCACTGAACAGCAGATTGCCTTCGCTGAAGAAACATCCCTTCCTATCCTCATCGGCCTCACCTGTCGGGGTGAGATAGTAGGGTTCTTTTGAATAGACAGGGGTGTCAGTGAGCTTATTTACAGTTCCGTCCGAAAGATGTACAAATACGCGCTTCTTACATTGGTTATTGATGGCAGGGCCTTTCAGAGATGTAAGCTCAACTCCGTCAAGAGTCAGTTTAAACTTCTTTTCACCATATATCTTTAACTGACCGTCATCGCTATGGCCCGACACGACAATCTCAACATCCTTAACTGAGTTTGTAAGCATGTCAACTGTCACATACGCTCCATCAGTCATATATTTCACCTTACTGCCACAGGTAACTGTCGCAGACGGCCCGTTAAATCTGACTACTACCTTTTCAGTAAAAGTATTGGCTTCATGATACAGGTCGTTGTTTGAATAGTCAACCTTATCGTTGCTTCCATCGCTTGCTTTTTCTCCATTCCACGGCTCTATGACCGGATTAAAATCCGGAGCAGCACTGTCATCTATACCCGAACTTTCTCCGGGTAATTCGATACCGGGTTCGTCGGGATAATATGGTGAATCATCCTTTGAACAGGCAGAGAATATGACGCAAGAAACTATTGACGCAGCAATAAGTATTAGCTTTTGCCTGATAATCATAATCTTAGAGTTTGAAAGAATATCCTACACCAATTACATTAACATTATCCTCTCCGGGTTCCACACCTTGGATAAACCGATAGAATAATTCCAGACGATTACGCTTGTTTATCTTATATTCCGACCCTACGGTGTATCTGAGTTTCTCCACATCAAATCCGGCGGATAGATCATCATAGACCTCTACACTGGCGAAAGGAGTGAATTTCGATTTTCTAATGGAATACTCACAGGATAACCTTGATCTGAGTATATGCTTGTCTTTTGATGATATCCACTCATCTTTCTTGGATGTTACGCCGTCTGAAGCATATTTAGGCACCCATTTACCCGACCGGTGGGTAAACTGATACCTCTCTCTCAATGATAATCCGAATCGGCCCAATTTTAATTTACCGCTCAATGACATATAGGCACGATGACGATCAATCCAGTAAGGGGGTATTATATTTCCCTTTTTAGTCGTTTCCTCCAATGATCGGCCTAACATGTATTTATAGCCCGCATCAACCTTTAAGAAGGATACCTTATACTCTCCTTGGACTGCTATGGTCACACGCTCGGTATCGCTGAATTTATCCTGAGTACGATATTCAACCTCCGCACCTATTCCCCACCGTTTTCCGAAAGATTTCTTTACATCGGCAGATGTCCAAAGAGCCTGTGAAAAACAGTGTACTCCTGATAACAAGGCTATCAGGCAAATATAGAATCTTATTTTCATCTGATTATTCTTTAGGAAGCTTCAAAATACGGTTAACAGTGCTATCACTGAATCTCTTATTGGTGTGATAGAACACTTTAATCATTACAGTATCGTGTAGAAAATCCACAGCACCTATTTGAATACCTATAATGTCAAGTCCCAGACGATTCTGCAGGTCCTCCATGAGTTCCGACTCTTTATCGGGACGTATGAGATCGATTCTATCGTAAAGTACCAACTTTTCCTCCTGCGCCTTTGTAAAAGGTAATTTTTCACATAGGTAGATGAAGCCTACAAATATCATGTTCGTAAGCGTCAATTCACCGAAACTTAACGAAACCGCAAGGGCATTGATGACCGAGATAGCGATGATTACAAACAGATAGGTCATTTCTCTTACCGACATTGATTCCGTGCGGTATCTGATGATACCGAAGATGGCAAACAGTCCCAGCGCGAAGCCTACCTTGATTTTTACGCTTCCCAACAGATATATCAGGAAGAATATACTGATTGAAATTAGCGAAAAGGTAAAAAAGTATTCACGACGCTTACTCTTGGGATAATAAAGTCCGGCAATGATAATCATTGCAAAAACCGTATTGAAAAGAAAGCGCAGCAACAATGCCGTCATATCGGTAGTATCAATCAGAGGAGTATCTAAAAGTTCTAAATCTTCCATTGCTCAATTACTTAGTTTATTTATCATTCTTATTCGTTCCTTAAACCTATTCTGTGGCAGACTTGGATTGGTCATAGCCAGACCTATACAGTATTTACTGAATTTTGAAGGTTTTATGCGCAGTTCCCTCAGTAATACCTGCAGATCTGACGAAGCTCTGCTATCTCGTTTTAATTCTATGATTGCTATATTATCAAGTGTCTTTTTATTTCCGGAAGTCAAATTATGGAAATTAAGGTAAAAATCTATCGTGACACGTTCTGTCATATTTCTATTGACAAAAGTCAGACGAGTAAACTCATTTTCTATCTGAGGCCTAAGAACCGACATGTCATATCCGGAATTATTCATGATAAACTCCAAACGGTCACTATCCAACAGGCCTTCAGTCGAAACCCTTTTTTTGTCTGTACGTCCTTTATTATTTTTCCTCTTTATCTCCAGAAATTCCACACCTGAACTCACATAGCGTCTGATACGTATTTTCTTTCGTGTCGATTTACCATGCAAGTGATGACAATACATTTCACAATCCGGAGTATCGTAGTATCTGGTGTAATATGGCATCAGCATCTGTCCCGATATAGCTTGCACCATATACTTATCCCGGATAAGACTGAGCAGGGCAAGAAACTTCGTCATAGTACAGACATATTTAGTGTCAGTCCTATTCATTAGTTTCACAGCCTTCATCTCCTCCAGAGAAATCTTATGGAAAGAATCCAGAATTGAATTTATTGAAGATGTATTTACCGGTGTCATAATTCTTTGAAACAAAATTATGCAAAAATACCAGTAAGGCCAAAATAAATTCTATAAAACTACATCCATATTCAACGAATAAGGCATTATAGGCTATAATAAAAATCTAATATGACCATCATGACAGCATGGTTAGGCATAATATAAAGCACTGATAACCTAAACATGGATATAATAAAAAGACTGTACCATAAACAATTATGATACAGTCTTTTATATAAGTAATATATAGGATTATCCTACAACTACATTCACAATCTTGCCGGGCACTACTATGACTTTACGGATGGTCTTGTCGGCAATCCATTTTGAAGCCGCCTCATGAGCGAGCGCTATCTTCTCCACCTCCTCACGGGGAGCTTCGGCGGGTACTTCGATATTATATCGGGCTTTACCGTTAAACGATACGGCCATGGTAAGAGTGTCCTCCTTAAGATAGCTTTCGTCGTATTCAGGCCATGTAGCGTCACAGATACTACCGGTATTACCCATAGCATGCCACAGTTCTTCGGCCACATGGGGAGCGAAGGGTGCAAGGAGTATGAGCAACTGCGAGAGCACGGTGCGGTTATGGCATTTCTGCTGGGTAAGCTCGTTGACACATATCATGAAGGCTGCCACAGAGGTATTGTAAGAGAAATTCTCTATATCCTGCGTAACCTTGCGTATGAGCTTGTGGATTGACTTCTGAGCCTCGCGTGAGGGTTCGCTGTCATCCGTGGCAAGGAATGTATCGCCCTTATAGAAAAGATTCCAAAGTTTCTTGATGAAGCGATTGACACCGTCAATACCATTTGTATCCCAGGGTTTGCTCTGCTCAAGCGGGCCGAGGAACATTTCGTAGAGACGCAAAGTATCGGCACCGTAGCGCTCCACTATATCGTCGGGATTGACTACGTTGAACATTGATTTCGACATCTTCTCCACAGCCCATCCGCAAATGTATTTACCGTCTTCAAGTATGAATTCGGCATCGGCAAACTCAGGACGCCATGCACGGAAAGCATCCAGGTCAAGTACATCGTTTGAAACGATGTTGACATCCACATGTATGGGTGTCACATCATACTGGCCCTTGAGTCCGTGTGAAACGAAGGTATTGGTGTCCTTGATACGGTAAACGAAGTTGCTTCGACCCTGAATCATGCCCTGATTTATGAGTTTCTTGAAGGGCTCGGGTTCTACCACATGTCCCATATCGTAAAGGAACTTGTTCCAGAAGCGGCTGTATATCAAGTGACCGGTAGCATGCTCC
>CAZNBC010000017.1:0-12427 GCA_964571125.1 uncultured Bacteroides sp. | reverse complement strand
AAAATAACTAATCCCGTCCCCAAACCTCTTGTCAGGATAGTATTTCTGCACTTTTATACCCCTGATTCTCCGTTATTTATCCCTTAAACGCCCCGAGTTGCCACCTTTTGGCGGATAATCTATCGAAAATATCCCTAACTTTGTAATCCTCTCATCTTCCGTAACGTGGCGACGCGGCCATGAACTTTTATACGATTTGACACATTATACATTAAGTACATATTTATAGCGAAATATAACCGAATTCAATATGAAAAAAGCATCTATCATGTGTGCCACATTTGCAGCGATGGCAATGGGGCTGACAAGCTGCGGAGTCTTTAAGCCGCAAGAGAAAGTATCAGTTAATCAGGCCGGTCATGTGGCCACTTCAACCATTCCCGAGACTCAGGGAGTGATCAACAAGGTTCTCTTCGGCGAGTGGGTGGCCATGGACATCAACGGTCAGGCCGTCATCGGCGATGAACGCCCTTACATCATCTTCGAGAAAAGCCTTGAAAATCCGTTTATCGTCAATGTCTATGCCAACAATGGCTGTAATATCCTCAACGGCCAGATGTCCGTGACTCCCGGAGGAAAGATGGCACCCACATCGCAGTTGCTCTCGACCATGCGTATGTGTCCCGATGCTCCCTACGAAATGGGCTTCAATCTTGCCGTCAACAATGTAAGAACTTATACGCTCGAGCAGGCTGGAAATGACTACATGCTCTATCTGCGCAACGATGAGGGCACTCCCCTCCTGACCCTGCGCAAGAGCGGCATTGAATTCGTGAACGGCGCATGGAATGTGGTGCGCATAAATGATCTCACAGTGCCCGAAGAGGTAGAGATGCAGCTCGTAATTGATGTTCCCGAACTGAAGATACACGGCAATGCAGGTTGCAACACCCTCAACGGCGCCATCTTCATTGACCCAGCCAAACAGAACGCCATACAGTTCAAGGACCTTGCCACCACCCGTATGACATGCCCGTTCATCAGCCTCGAACAGTCGCTGCTCGTAGCCCTCGAGGAGGTTGACACAGCCTCACACGGCTCTGACTCCAAGACCGTACTCCTCAAGGACCAGTCCGGTAAGACCGTGATTGAACTGGTAAGGCTCAATCTCAGAAACGAAGAATAATCCACCTTCTTCCCAACAAAAAACTAATGAAAGTACTCGTGATAAACGGCAGCCCCAAACTGAACGGCTGCACAGACCGCGCGCTGCGTGAAGTAGAAGAAACCCTGCATGCTCAGGGCGTAGAGACCGAACGACTCAATGTTGGCAACAAGGATGTGAGAGGCTGTATAGCCTGTAACTTCTGCCGCGAACACGGACGGTGCGTGTTCAACGACATCGTAACCGAAGCGGCACAGAAGTTTGCCGAAGCTGACGGCATCGTGGTAGGTAGCCCGGTGTATTACGCCGGAGCCAACGGACAGTTGCTTGCCTTCCTTGACCGACTTTTCTACAGCACCTCAGGTGTGTTTGACAAGACCATGAAACTCGGAGCAGCCGTAGTGTCATCGCGTCGTGCCGGCTCTACATCTGCCTTTGATGAAATCAACAAATACTTCACCATCACCTCCATGCCGGTCGTGTCCTCAACATATTGGAACGAAGTGCATGGGTTCACTGCCGAAGATGTCGAAGCAGACCTTGAAGGCCTCCAGACCATGCGCAACCTCGGCCGCAACATGGCCTTCCTTTTAAAAGCCGTGTCACTCGCCCGCCGGTCCGACGGCATCCCCGCTCAGGAACGCACCTCCTTCACCTCCTTCCACTCCGAAGGCTAATCCCACCCGATACTATAACAGCATGGGAGGCAGCTCTAAATTTGCGAGCTGCCTCCCATGTTTTGTATTCTGTAGTCAAGTTCTCACCTCCGGCGAGTACCACACCTTCCGCGTCAACGATTTGGAGGTATTTCTTTGAAATATTGTAGATTATCCATACCTTTGTACTTAGTAAACTCGCTTAAAATTATGAATCGACTACTCTCAATATTTATCCTCTCCCTAATTATAATATCGGGGTATGCACAACAACCATACCACGATGCTCTTTTATTCGATGCGAAAGGCAATATTGAAAGTATTACCTATAAATCTGGTTCATCCTTGCCAACTCCTGCTATTATTTTCAGTCAAGAAGGCGCAATACATAAAATTGTTCAACGACAAGCTTTCAATGATACTTTGGTGTTCTCAACTCCTATGCCGATAGAGAATATTATACGCGATGAAGCTGACCATCCAACATTGATTAAATTCAAAACTCAGATGCCGCATGACTTTTCTCTAAATATTACATGGAACGATTCGGCTGCGACTGAATTTAAGTATATGCTGGTATATAACACAAAATATATAAAAGAATTAGATTCTGATGGATTGGCGACTGGCTTAAAACTTTACACTGTACTCGATGATACCGAAATTTGGAGCTATGGAGGTATGGCTAAGTTCTCTGATTATACTTATGATGAGAATGGTAATTGGATAAAAAGGGATGTTGCTTTATTAGATGAAAATAACATTGAAACAACCTCATATATAGAACAAAGACAAATCACATATTATTAACCGCGTCTTTTCGCAACCGTCATAAGGTCCATAACTTCGCTGAAAAATCAGCAAGTTATGGACTTTTCTTATTCTGACCTCAATTTTAACTCCGTTTCACCTACGTAGTCGCTATGCTCCCAAGCATAAAACACCTGCCTCGGCTTCGAGGCTCGCGCTGCATTTACCTTGTGAGGTTACTTTTCGAAGTGCTGGTAGTCTTTGAGGGAGCGCCAGTCGCCGCCCCAGACGAAGCCGTGAGCAAGGAAAAGGCGGCAAGCGAGATCGGAGCGGGTTAGGCGGTAGGGGAACTCAGCGTCACGGTTAACATATTTGCTACCCTCCTCGGGGCTTACAATCAGTGTCCCTTGCTTGGTGCGTTTGACGTAGGGATTATAGAGCGGATTGATGTCAACGGCCATACCACGGCTGTGTGCGGATAGCTTGGTGCTTCCCGCCACCTTGCGGAAATTGAAACATGTAGTATTGTTGGCCTCCATTGACTTCACATCGTCAGCATCGTAATCGTCAATCAGCACCATGCGTTCTATGGGATAGCCCCGGTCATACAACTGTCGAAATATGTCAATAAGGTCATTCGCTATGGCGCGGTTGCACACCATCTCCCCACGACGGACGGCACCGTGACCATCGTGATGTAACACCATTACATAGCGCAGTTCGGCAGTATCAATGGAGCACTCCGGGCCATAGCTCCGCCCACGCATACGCTCAAACACCTCGGGAGGCAGCGGCACGGCTGCGAACCATTGCGCCACATCATCGTACTGAGCCAGCTCACGGGCAGACACTTCACTCCCTGCCTGCCAGTCCAAAAACGTAGCGGCAAGCAGGGTGACAAGTGATATAAGGAGTGTCATCATCTACGATATAGACTGGAGTCTTAGCGAGGAGCGAGACAACCGTCAAGCATTTCCTTAAGACGTGGCTTGTCAAGGTCGCGGCCTATGAAGACGAGTTTAATCATGCGGTCGCCATATTCGGGGTCCCAGTCGCGGCGAAGTCCGGCATCCATAGCCATCATCTGCTTAAGTTCCTCCTCGGGAGCGGTTGCATACCAGTAGCCGGCCTGCTTCATTGACATCTGTTTTCCGGCCTGCTCAAATAATATGGACATGTCACGGTCGGAGGCAAAATAACATACACCCTTCGTGCGGATAATATTCTTGGGCCATGATGTACCTACGAAGCGGTCGAATTTATGAATATCAAAGGGGCGACGGGCATAATAAACGTATGTGCCTATGCCGTACTCCTCGGCCTCACCCTCGCCATGATGGTGGTGGTGATGATGGTGATGGCAGTGCTCGTCATGACAATGCTCTGCGTCATGGTCGGGCTCATCGTCATCGTGGTGGTCATGATGATGTCCGTGATGGTGTTCCTCGTGATGTCCGTGGTGGTGGTTATCATCATCCTCGTCCTCATCATCATGATGTCCTTCGATTTCCCTTACCCAGGCGGCGGAAGTAGCCACCTTTTCAAAATCGAACATATGGGTATTGAGCAGACGGGTAATATCCACATCGGCATAGTCACACTCTATAATCTCAGCCTTGGGCTGAAGTGTGCGGATTATGGCGCGTATGCGTCCCAAATCCTCGGGAGACACTTCCGAGGCCTTATTAAGCAGGATAATGTTGCAGAACTCTATCTGCTGTATCACCAGATTCTCTATATCCTCCTCGCCGATGCTCTGCGAAGTCAGCGAGAAACCGCACTCAAATTCATCCTTAAGGCGGAGGGCGTCAACTACGGTGACGATGCAGTCAAGCTTGGCCACACCATGCTCGCGGTACTCCTCGCCCATCTGAGGGATGGCACAGATGGTCTGCGCGATAGGAGCGGGCTCACATATACCGCTGGCTTCGATAACTATGTAGTCGAAACGTCCCATGCGCATTATGTCGTCAATCTGCTTGACCAGATCCATCTTAAGCGTACAGCAGATACAGCCGTTCTGCAACGCCATGAGGCTGTCATCCTGACTGCCTACCACCCCACCCTTCTGAATAAGGTCGGCATCTATATTTACCTCGCCTATATCGTTTACTATCACGGCAAAACGGATGCCGCGCTCGTTGGTGAGGATATGGTTGACAAGAGTGGTCTTGCCGCTTCCGAGATAACCCGTCAGAAGCAGTACGGGCACTTCATTGTGCTTGTGCTTGATATTATTGTCATTCATAATCTTTCCTGTTATGTATGTAGCACAAAATTACGGAATAATCACTAACTTTGCCAATCAAATTACATCAAATATACCAAGAATCCTATTACCAACTGACGATGACTGTAGTTGACCGATTTCTTCAATATGTGAAGTTCGACACTCAGAGCGACGAACTGACCAACCTCACTCCATCGACACCCGGACAGATGATATTTGCACGTCATCTTGAGAAGGAACTCAACGAGATGGGCCTTTCCGACATTTCACTCGACGATAACGGCTACCTGATGGCCACGCTGCCCTCAAACATTGACCGCAAGGTGCCCACCGTAGGTTTCATTGCCCATCTTGACACATCGCCCGACATGAGCGGACGCCATGTATCGCCCCGCATTGTCGAAAACTACGACGGAGGTGACATCATGCTCAACTCCGCCAACAATATCGTGCTCTCGCCCTCGGAATTCCCCGAACTGGAGCACTATGTAGGACAGTCGCTCATCGTAACCGACGGAAACACACTATTAGGTGCCGACGACAAGGCCGGCGTGGCTGAAATCATCACTGCCATCAGCTACCTTCAGAAGCATCCCGAAATAAAGCATGGCGACATACGTATAGCCTTTAACCCCGACGAGGAGATAGGTCAGGGTGCACACAAGTTTGACGTCGAGAAATTTGGCGCCGACTGGGCCTATACAATGGACGGAGGTGAAATCGGCGAGCTGGAGTTTGAAAACTTCAATGCCGCCGTGGCCAAAGTGACCTTCACCGGCCGCAACGTGCATCCCGGCTATGCCAAGCACAAGATGATCAACTCCATACGTATAGCCAACCAGTTTATCATCATGCTCCCCCGCTGGGAGACTCCCGAACACACCGAAGGATATGAGGGATTCTACCATCTCGTGGGCATCGAAGGCACTGTGGAGAAGACCGTGCTCACCTATATCATACGCGACCATGACCGCGACCGCTTCGAACGCCGCAAGAAAGAGCTCGAACACCTCACGCGCAAAATCAACAATGAATTCCCCGGCGTGGCCTCACTGGAACTTCACGATCAGTACTACAACATGCGCGAGAAGATTGAACCGGTGATGCACATTATCGAAGTGGCCGAGGAGGCTATGCGTCGCTCCGACGTGACACCCGTTGTGGTGCCCATCCGTGGCGGCACAGACGGTGCTCAGCTGTCGTTCAAGGGTCTCCCCTGCCCCAACATCTTTGCCGGCGGTCTCAACTTCCACGGCCGCTATGAGTTCGTGCCCATTCCCTCGATGGAGAAGGCCACTCAGGTCATCGTAGAGATAGCTCGCATCGTAGCCGAGAAGAACTGATTCCCGTCACTGCATGACCGGCACACCGACGCTGATAGTGATTACAGGGCCGACGGCCTCGGGTAAGACCGCCATGGCCGTAGAGCTTGCCAAGGCGTTGAAATGTGCCGTAATATCCGCCGACTCACGGCAGATATACCGCGACATCCCCATAGGCACCGCAGCTCCTACCGAAGAAGAGATGCAGGGTGTGCCCCACTACTTTGTGGGTACGCTGGCTCTTGACGAGTACTACAGTGCCGCACGTTTTGAAGAAGAAGTAATAGCCCTCCTGCCACGTATATGGTCGCAGGAGGGCTATGCTATCATGTGCGGAGGGTCGATGATGTATATTGACGCGGTGTGCAACGGCATTGACCGGCTGCCCGACGTGGACCCTGTATTGCGCGAAAAGGCGTGGGCCATCTATCACGAGGGAGGGCTTACGGCCATTCAGGAGGAGTGCCGCCGTGTCGACCCCGTCTATTACGCAAAGGCCGACATCAACAACTACAAACGCCTGGTACACGCCGTGGAGTTGTCATGGCAATCGGGGCAGCCTTACTCCTCAATGCTCACCGGACAGAAGCAGACACGTCCGTTCAGGATTGTGAAGATAGCCCCTGAATGGAGCCGTGAGCAACTGTTTGAGCGCATCAACCTCAGGGTTGACCGCATGATACGTGACGGATTTGAGGAGGAAGCACGGAGGGTCTACCCTCTGCGTCACCTCAACTCGCTCAACACCGTGGGCTACAAAGAGATGTTTGCCATGATGGACGGCCTCATGGACCGCGATACGGCCATAGCCCGAATGGCTAAGAACACGCGCGTGTACGCGAAGAAACAGCTGACATGGATGCAGCGCGACCCGTCAATAATCCGGGTCAATCCCCACATCACCGCGCAGGAACTCCTGTCACTTATCCCGCCTACTCCTGAAGCAATATCCGGCTCTCCTGAGCCACGGTGATAGGCGACGAGTGGCCTGACAGCAGCACCGTGTCGGGAGGCAGGGTAAGTATCCTATTTATTATGGACTGGTCGAGTTCACGACGGTTTCCTCCGGGAAAGTTTGTCAGTCCGGGGCCATGTTGATAAAGCGTGTCGCCGACGAAAGCAGCCTTTTCTTCCGGAGCATAATATGTGACCGAACCCGGAGTGTGACCGGGAGTGGCGATTACCTTGAGGTAGAACCCGGAATTGTGCTTAAGCCTGATTATCTCGCCATCGTAGACCTCCTCGTAATGCGGCACGGTCAGTGGCTCACCCGTATTGGCACTAAGATTCAGATACGGGTCAAGAAGATAGCGCGCATCCGGGGTATGGATATAGATAGGCGCCACTAACTTTTCACGCAGAATTTCCGCGGCTCCGAAGTGGTCGAAATGGCCGTGCGTCAGCAGTATCTTCTCTATATGCCAGCCGTTTCTGACGATAGTATCGTAGATTACTCCGGCCTGAGCACCCGGGTCAATAAGGAAACCGGCCTTGGAGTGCTCATCGATAAAGAAGTAGGTATTTTCGGCGAAAACGCCCTGCACTTGAAGTTCTCGAATCATTTCCGGCCCTCCTTATAGAAGTTTACATCCGTCGGGGCCACATACATGGGGGCGCTCACCTTCCTGTGCCTCCCGAGTTGCCTTTTGGGTCTCCTCCTGGCGGCGAAGTGCTTTTGCCAGAGCTGCCCTGAAACCCTCAACGCTCATGGCTCCGGGAACGGCAAACTCACCGTTGAACATGATGTAGGGTACACCGCGTACGCCACGCATTGCAGCCTCGCGTTCGTCAAGGCGTACCTCATCGTCGTACTTGTCCGTGTCAAGCACGTCACGGACCTCTTCCTCAACCATTCCTACTGACAGTGCCACGTCAAGAAGCACATTGTGGTCCGACAAAACAAGATTTTTCGTGAAGTAGGCGTCGAACAAGGCTTTGTTGAGTCGTTCTACGGTTTCACGGTCATACTTGGCCTCAGCTAATTTCATCAGGCGATGAGCATCGCGGGTGTTGGAATACTGCGTGGTTGCATAACGGAAATCAATACCGCACTCCTTTCCGAGGTCGGAAATCTGCTGGATCTGAGCCTTGGCATCTTCAAGCGAAAGGCGATACTTCATTGCGAAACGCTCGGGAGTAGTAGTCGTCACCTCCTTAGGTGCGGTTGGGTCAAGTTCAAAAGCCTTATAATCAATCGTCACATTATCCTTCAGGCCCATCTCGTCAATAGCCTGCTGCAGACGTGTTTCACCAATGTAGCAATACGGGCAAGCAAAGTCGCTCCAGATCGTAAGTGTAATCATAGTGTGCATTTCTCCTTTTTTATGTTATACATCCCTATAACAATCCTCACCAAAAAAAATGATTAATCCAATTAGGCTTATCAACCTTACAAAGTATACTTGACAGTATTGCTTCTCCTCGTAGAGTACCGAAGGTGCAATATTGCCTCCGCAAATAAACTTGCCGATTATCAAATTTGCGAATTTAAGAAACTATCACTATCTTTGCGCTGTTCTAATCACGACAAACATGATAGTCACTTTTGAACACGAATATCTAAGGATTTTATACGAGGATGGAGTTAATTCTGATAAAAAGCATCGCTTTCAGCCCGACATTATCCGTCGGTATCAGAAAGCTATCAACTTTTTGAAAGGAGCATCCGGTATCGAAGCCTTATGGCCAATACGCTCATTGAGATACGAAGTTCTTTCTGGAGATAAGGAAGGGCGCAGTTCCGTCAGGGTGAATGACCAATATCGTGTAGAGTTCACCATATCACAAAATGAACAGGAATCGGTGTTGACTATATGCAATGTCATCGAATTGTCAAACCATTATAAGTAAGAGATATGGAAGTTAAAGTTGATGGTGTTTCTCCGGAGATGATTGCAAACAATCTCAGCTCAAGCAATATTATCCATCCCGGGGAGATGATAAAAGACGAGATTGAGTATCGTGGCATATCCCAAAAGGCGCTTGCCGCTGAAATCGGGCTGCCGGCTTCCGTTCTTAACGAAGTCCTCAATGGGAAACGGGCTGTAACAACTGAATATGCTCTTCTTTTGGAAGCGGCTCTCGGTATTGAGGCTGACCTATGGCTGAAATTACAGTCTGACTACAACAAGCAGATAGCCAAGTCCGATAAAACCTTTATGGCTCGTCTTGAAAAAATTCGTCAAGTCGCTGCGTTCCTCTGATTCATTCGCGGATGGAGGCGGCGTCGGGGTGCTCGGTGCGGAATTTTTTTGTCAGTTTCTTGACGACTTCGGAGTAGCTGTGGCGTATGAGGCCCTCAATCTTTGAGGTGTCAAGAGAGCCTTGCAGATATATCTGATTCCAATACTTCTTGTTCCAGTGAAAGGCACCCTCTATCTCAGCGTATCTCTCGCGCAGTTCGAGAGCGTAATCGGGGTCGCACTTCACGGAGAGATAGTCCTTGCCTCCGTCAAGGGGCATACACGCGAATATCTTGTCGCACACGCGAAACAGCAGATGATCCTCACCGAATGCCATATCCTCCGTTACAAGCGGCAGCGACAGGCAATACTCTCTGACTTCCTCAATATTCATCGGCATAATTTTCTGGTAAAACAATCATTGGTATTCTGTCCTACAAAAATACTAAAATATCCTCAGACCGTTCAGAAAACGTATCCGGAAGACTACAGATGATGCAACTGTTTTGAGAGATGCCCCAGTATGTCCGGGGAATGGATTTATTACATCTTAGCGACAAAGTTTTGCCATGTCAGTTTCATTTTATTAACTTTACATGGATTATTTTTAAACACCAATATATGACACATTTTTTACGAAACATCAAGCCGCTTCTGACGGCAATAGCCTATTGTGGTGTAGCGCTTAGTTCGTGGGCAGCCGGGCCTACGCTTTATGGCATCAAACAATACTATGGAGGAGAAGAGCGTATCGCTAACGGTCTGTACTCCATTGAACCGGTAGCCGGTGCCCAACCTAAACTTGAATGGGCCGACGGCGACCTGATGGGAAACGGCACAGTGGTTTATAGCGATGACGGTACACTTTATGTGCTTTCTTATGTCAGCATGTGGGGTGAAGTGTTCTGGCTTTATCAAGTATGCGACGTGGAGGCACAAGACTACACATTTACCTATCCCGAAAATCTTGATTTGGTTCCCGACGTAGCGGGTACCACAAGTTATGACCCCACGACCTCAACAGCCTACGCAGTGTGCATCGGTGAGCACACTGACGACAAAATAACTTTTGATCTTTGTACAATAGATCTCACCACCTGTAAGAAGACCCATATTTGTCCCCTGGAAAAGCGTATCTTTACGCTGTCATTCACGGCTGCCGGACAAATGTACGGTATCGCTGAAGACGGTTATCTCTACAAAATTGACAAATACAACGGCAAACTCACTCCTGTAGGTTTCACGGGATACATCCCCACCGAGAATCAGTGTGCCGTAATTGACTATGAGACCAATATCATGTATTGGCAGTCTCAGATCGGTCCGGAAAACGGTGAACTCTATTCCGTTGACATCACCACCGGTAAGGCAACCCTGATCACCCAGTTCTCCCCCACATTTCAATTTGGCGGTCTGTTCATCAAACAGAAGGCTCAGAACTCACAGGCTCCCGCCGCTCCCGAGAATCTTGAAGCCAAGTTTGACGGCGCATCTTTGACAGGTAATCTTCACTTTACCCTCCCGAGCAAGGATGTGCAGGGCAATCCTCTTACAGGCATTGTGGATTGGCGCGTAACTCTTGACGGAGAAGAACTCAGCACGGGCAGCGGCCAAGCCGGCGCACAGGTAGCCGCACCCATTTCCGCACCCGAACGCGGACTCTACCGTTATGTGGTCGAAGTAAGCTGCGGCGTAAACAGGGGCTTGGCGAGCAACACCCAGCTGTGGGTCGGCATGGACACACCTCAGGCTGCTACAGACTTCGAACTCACTGCCGACGAACACACTGTGACTGTGAAATGGTCTATCCCCGAAAGAGGTGTACATGACGGATTCGTCGATCACACCAAGCTCCGTTGGTTGATTGACCGTGGGCCCGAGGACGTGACCATTGTAGATGATCACGACAAGACTGTCTTTACCGAAACTTTGGAAAACCGTACCGGTACCTATCCTGTACTCTATCGTCTTACTCCTCATGTTGACGGTATCGTCGGGGAAGGTGTCATCACTCCCCATGTCCGTGCCGGAGAACCTTTTGTGCCCCCGTTTAAGATTGACCTGACCAATCCTTTCAACTCCCTGATATTTGACCTCGTTGACTCCAACCATGACAAAGCTACATGGTATTGGGACTATGACCATGAGACCATGGCTTGCATGTGGCCTATCAGCGATGACCGTTGCCGCGATGACTGGATGGTAAGCGAGGCCATCCGTCTGGAGGCAAACAAGGACTATCTGATGTCTGTCGAATTAGCTTCCGACGGTCGCTGGAACTATGAGATGCAGGATTTTGACGACGTCTTCAGCGGTGAACTCTCGGCCTACATCGGCACTACTAATGCCGTTTCAGATCTGGATAGATGCATCATGGAGAAGAAGGATGTGACCAGTGTGAAATGGTATACCCGCTACAGCAATGTCTTCTCCGTAGAGCAACCCGGCATCTATTATATCGGTCTGCACTGCACGGGCACACGTGACGTCCAGAATATATATAACACTCTGGTACGTGCTTTCAAGGTAGAAAGTGCCGCTTCCATCATCCCCAACACAGCTGATACCGACTTCAATGCCACTGTTGCCGACGGTGGAATCAAGATCGAGAATCCTCAGGGAGCAGTTGTCAAGATCTACACTCCCGACGGCGTACTGGTAACCTCAACCAACGACACTTACGGAACTATCTCTCTTACCACCGGAATCTATATCGCTACCTGCGGCAACCATGCCGTAAAGCTTGCCGTAAGATAACCGATCCTGACCAAATACTCTAAAACATTGAGACCGCGTAGCCCTCCAGCCTCGCGGTCTCATTCTTTTTTTAATACTCAGAAAGCCACCATAATTGCGACAAAATACTTAAATAATTCATATCTTTGCGTACCATGGGATGCGACAGAATAATAGCTGGATTTAATCTGTTACTTGAGTATCAAGCAGCAGAAATCGCTAATTCCAATAGGCTCTTGGAGTTAGCGAATGAACTGCAAACATTTATACAGAATAACACCTGGATTCCTGATGACAAGATGTATCATACATTTCTAATAGACTCCAACAATAAAATAGTTTTGGTGGGAGATCCGCGCCGGTATGAATCCCTGATGGTTTTATTTGAGAATATAATTTCAGGAGCAGTATCAGGGGCATGATGTTCCACGGGGAATGTTAAAATG
>CAZNBC010000016.1:0-12681 GCA_964571125.1 uncultured Bacteroides sp. | reverse complement strand
GCGGCAGTAGAGCCCACTTCATGGGCCAGCATACGTACCGGAGCGGGACATTCGGGATGAACCAGTACCTTTGCTTCGGGATGAGCCTTGATAAGTTCCACGAGTTTTTCGAGCGAGAACTGTTCATGAACATGACATGCACCGTCCCACAATACCATCGAGCGACCTGTGACACTGTTGATATAATTGCCCAGATTGCGGTCGGGGCCGAATATAATCTTTTCGTCAGCGGGCAGCGAGTCTACAACCTTGCGTGCATTCCCCGATGTCACCACTATGTCGGTAAGAGCCTTGACAGCAGCTGAAGTGTTGACGTAGCTTATCACCGTATGTCCGGGATGAGCCTTGATGAAGCGCTCGAATTCATCGGCAGGACAGCTGTCAGCGAGCGAGCATCCGGCAGTGATGTCAGGCACGAGCACGGTCTTCTCAGGTGAAAGTATCTTGGCAGTCTCACCCATGAAGTGCACTCCACACAGCACTATCACCGGAGCATCGATGTCAGCTGCAATTCGGGCCAGGGCAAGGGAATCGCCGATGTAATCGGCAATATCCTGAATCGCCCCCTGCTGATAGTAGTGAGCCATGATGACAGCGCCACGCTCCTCTTTGAGTCGCTTTATTTCCTCCATCAGCGCGGCTTCGTCCACACTGTGTCGGCCTTGGCAATGGTTGTCAACATTCATTTCCTTATATTATATAATTTAAAGTCTTTAAAAATTAATTCTAATAGTAATAATAGAGGATGTTGATAGCAGTGATAACTTTCTGTCCAAAAAGTTGCATTTTAGAGTTATCATACATCCGTCTACATCATATTGACGGTTATTTACATAGGTTACTACTGACCCTCAGCGCGTTAGTAGGTTTATTTACATCATGTAAACAACATACAAAGTTAATAACTTTCCATTAATGTAGGGGTTGATAACCTGAACAAAATGGAGTTTTACCGGTTGAAAACAAGTTGATACTTTCATGTCAACTAATTTGTAATAAGCGGGGGCCCGACTGTATAATCAGCCGGACCCCTTAATGCAAATTAATTTGTAAAAATCCTTTAACTTTCTATCAACCCCTTTTCAACAGGTTGTAAACATACGTTGTTGACATCCGTATTACTCCTTGACACCATAGGCGAGATCGCCTGCATCGCCCAGACCGGGCACTATGTAGGAGTGTGAATTTATCTCTGGGTCTATGGCTCCCGCCCACAGAGTGGTTTTCTCCTGCGGGAAGGTGGCGCGGATATATTCGACGGCTGCTGTAGAGGCTATGACGGAGGCTACATGTATGTGGGCCGGCTCACCCTTGGTGAGAAGTGCGCGATAACTGAGTTCCATCGAGGCTCCTGTGGCCAGCATGGGGTCGGCTATAATGAGGGTCTTTCCGTCAAGGCGTGGCGAGGCCAGGTATTCGATACATACGTCGAAATTCTCTTTCTCCTTGTACTTACGGTAAGCCGATACGAAGGCGTTCTGAGAGTGGTCGAAGATATTTAGCATACCTTGATGGAAGGGTACTCCGGCGCGGAATATAGTGGCCAGCACTACTTGAGTATCAAGGGTCTTATTAGTTGTTTTAGCCAGAGGGGTCACTACCTCACTGTCGGTATAGTCAAGAACCTTGCTTATCTCATAGGCCATCAGTTCGCCTATGCGTTCCAGATTGCGGCGGAAGCGCAGCATGTCCTTCTGTATGTTGACATCGCGGAGTTCGGCCATATACTGGTTTATAATAGAGTTATGGTCGGCAAAATTAATTACGTCCATGGTAAAGCTATGTTTATGAACACTGATGTTGACAGTGTATGTTAATAAGGTTTTGATAAGTCAAGAGGCTGCGATGACACTCGTGGATAAGTGTGATCACAGCCTCTGTAAACTATCTGAGAATTCTATTGCTCCGATCAGTTGGGAAGAACTTCAAGCACCTCCACGTCAAACACCAGTGTTGAACCACCGGGGATTGTGGGGTTGCCCTGATCGCCGTAAGCGAGGTCAGAGGGAATATAGAGTACATACTTTGAACCGGGGTTCATCATCTTGAGGCCTTCAGCAAAACCGGGGATGACACCGTTTACACCGAATACGGCGCTTTCGTTAGAGTCAAATTCGGTACCGTCGGTAAGTTTACCGGTATATTTTACTCTTACACGGTCGCCATCTTTGGGAGTTTCGCCTGTACCCTGCTCAACAACCTTGTAGCTGAGACCGCTTTCGCTGGTCAATACCGAGGGGTCGTTGCTCTTGATATCGTCAACGAACTTCTTGCCTTCTTCCTTACGTACGGGTACCTTGGCAAGTTCGGCCTGACGCTGTTCCATCTGCTTCTGCTGTATGATTTGCTGGGCGCGGCCCATGAGCTGCTGGAAAGTTGTCTGAGCTTCCATGAGCTGAGCCTGGTCAACGCTGTCGGCGAGGAAATACTTTGCAAATTCGTCATAAACAGCCTTGCGGTTGATATCAACGCCCTGCTGGCTGAACTGATTGAGTGATTCGGCCATGCCGGTACCTACCTGAAGACCGATCATGTAAGCCATATCGGAAGTGTCGGCTTCGAGCACCTGCTTGAGGCCGCGAAGGAAAGACTGCTTCTTGAATTTCTGCTGTTCGCTTTCGGGAAGGTTGCTTACACGTTCTGAATAGTAGCTGCCCTGAACCTTTCCGAGGTAAGTGGCTATCGAGTCGGTAAGACCCTTATCGGTTGATGATGATGAGGTAGAGCTTGAACATGATGACATGCCCATGATGAGGGCTGCCACACCGCCTGCCATTAATAATTTTTTCATGAAAAATTTAATTATTTGATTTTGAATTTATTTACTTGCCTAATACTTTGATAAGTTCCACATCGAAGATGAGGGTGGAGTTGGGGCCAATCACGCCGCCCGCACCCTGAGGACCATAGGCCAGAGCCGAGGGAATGAAAAGACGCCACTTCGAACCGGCATTCATCAGCTGCAGGGCCTCTACCCATCCGGGAATAACCTGAGTTACGCCGAAGGTAGCGGGTTCGCCACGTTCTACCGATGAGTCAAACACGGTGCCGTCAATAAGTTTACCGGTGTAGTGTACCACTACCTGGTCGGTGGGTTCGGGCTTGGGACCGTCACCCTGTTCGATTACTTCATACTGCAGACCCGAGGGGGTGGTGTGCACACCTTCGCGCTTGCCGTTTTCATCAAGGAATTCCTTACCGGCTTTTTCGTTTACTTCGCCCATCTTGGCGGCCTCGGCACGCTGACGTTCCTCCATGGCTGTGAAGTACTTGCGGATTTCCTCCTTGGCTTCATCATAAGTCATGCGGGGAGTTGTGCCGGCGAACACTGCTGCTACACCGTCGGCAAAATCCTGTACATCAAGCTGCTGGATGCCTGAACTTCTGAAATTGTTGCCCATGCTGAGTCCGAGGGCGTAACTGATACGATCCAATTCTTTGGTTTCCATATTGATTTTGGTTTTTAGAGGTGAACCTCCACACCTTATTACCGTGGTTATAAGATGCAAAGTTAGGGTAAATGTGACATCCGAGTGTTAAGTTTTTAATAAAAAAATATTAAAAGGTCCAACCCCGTCTGTCAGAGTCAACAGGAATAACACTCTGCCTTGGCAAAAGTTAGTGTATGGCCACTATACTTTCTCTCGCGGATTTGTATTAAATTTGTGAGCCATTTATGCAGGCGAGGTGTTATAGTATCACATATACTTTAACCCAAAAAACAGAAAAATTATGGAATCAACACGCCAAGCCAAGATAGCACGCCTGCTCCAGAAGGAGCTGAGTGAGATATTTCGTCTTCAGACAGCCAAGACTCAGGGCATACTCGTGTCGGTCAGTGCCGTAAGAGTGTCACCCGACCTGAGCATAGCCAGAGTATATCTTTCGATTTTCCCCTCAGGTAAGTCACAGGAGGTGCTTGAGAATATCAATCGCCAGACCAAGACCATACGCTACGAACTTGCGCAGAAGGTACGCTTCCAGTTGCGTAAGACTCCTGAACTGTCATTCTACATTGACGATTCGCTCGACTATATCGAAAATATTGACAATCTCCTGAAGGAGGATAAGAAAGAGGATGTGGAGATAGTCCACACCATGGATGAGGAGCGCAGTTGAGTGGAAAATAGCTCTGCGCTATCTCTTCGCACGCAAGAGTCATAGTGCTGTCAATGTCATTTCGGTCATATCCGTGGCCGGAGTGGCCGTGGCGGCTATGGCCACAGTGTGCGTGCTGTCAGTCTTTAACGGCTTTTCACGACTTGCCCGGGAACGGCTGTCGGTGATAGACCCGGATTTACGCATAGAAAGCGTAGAGCGGGCCATAGCACCGGACAGTGATTCTCTGGCTTTTTGTTTACGGGCATTACCTGAGGTTGAGGAAGCTATGCCTGTACTTTCCGCGCAGGCTCTCGCGGTGTTCGGTGAGCGTCAGATACCCGTGACCATCAAGGGTGTGCCCGAGGGCTACGACCGTCTCTCGAGCCTTTATGAAGCGATTATTGACGGTGAGTTTACTCTTACGCAGGGCGACTACCATGGAGCTGTCATGAGCGTAGGCACAGCCATGCAGCTTGGTGCCCGTCCCGGCTATGTGACTCCACTTGCCGTCTATGTGCCCAAGCGTGTAGGGCGTATTAATCCTGCCAATCCTCTATCTTCATTCCGCAGTGACTCGCTTATAGTCAGCGGAGTCTATCAGGTCAATCAGAGTGAGTATGATACCGATATGGTGATGATGCCTCTCGAGGGTGTACGCCACCTCCTTGACTATG
Organism: uncultured Bacteroides sp.; assembly: GCA_964571125.1. Taxonomy (GTDB): domain Bacteria; phylum Bacteroidota; class Bacteroidia; order Bacteroidales; family Muribaculaceae; genus Paramuribaculum. The sequence continues at coordinate 7,906 of CAZNBC010000016.1, read as the reverse complement.
ATATGGGTGAAGCTTCGGCCATAGAGGTCAGGCTCGCTCCGGGAGTTTCTGCCGAGCGTGGCCGTGAGGCCATAGAGAGTGTTACGGGCCCATCTTACCGTATACTGGACCGCCTGCAACAGGAGGAGTCATCATTCCGCATGATAAGCATAGAGAAGTGGATATCCTTCGTCATGCTCGCCTTCATACTTCTCATAGCCTCGTTTAATGTCATATCGACTCTGGCCATGATTATCATTGAGAAGCGCGACAATCTTCATACGTTGCGTGCTCTCGGCGCCACACCGTCAATGGTGTCACGCATATTCCTCATAGAAGGCTGGCTCATATCCCTCTTTGGCGGAGTGATAGGAGTCATAGCCGGAGTAGCGCTATCGCTCGCCCAGCAGTATGGCGGTTTCATCCGTCTTGGCGGTGACCCTGCGCAGATGTCCATTAATGTCTATCCGGTATGTGTTGAGTGGTCCGATATCCTTGCGGTACTCGGTCTCGTAGCTCTTACCGGTGCCCTCATCGGCTGGATAGCTTCGCGCTTTACCCGCCGCGTCTGATCTGTAATTAATCTTATCGGTCAAGGGCCGGGCGCATACCGAATCCGTAGAATATATTGTTGCCTGTACGTCGTACGGTACCGTCTTTTGATACATTGAGGTATTGGGCTAATGAACCGCTACCGGCTATGGTACACCATGTATTGCCGGTACCGTCCTGGCTTTTCTCTATGCCGTCACCCGGGCTACGGTAGCCTATGATATCAAACGATATGGTACTGCCGTCGGTGAGGGTGAACACCATCTGTCCTTTGGCTGCGTCATAGCTGTGGGGCATGTTGATAAGTGCGTCATAGGTGTTGCCGTTAGGCACTTTTGAGCCTACGGGACACGGGTCATAGATGGTCTTCACGTTGTCGGGTTGGAGTCCGGTACTTGCAGGGATGACGTTTATGCTCCAAAGATTCGAGTAGAATGGGCGCAACGAGCGTGCCTGACTCTCGGTACCCTCTATGAAGTATCCGGGATGGAGTATGGAATTGGTCACCACATTATGGTCAGTCGTTGGGAAACTGATGGTAGGGATGGTGGCTGTACTCAGTTCGCGATGGGACGTGTCGTAGTATCGGCTGCTTCCGGTAATCATGGGGTCTTTGCGTCCCCACTGGTAGAAGGTCTGACAGTCTTCTATGTCGAGTTCCGTACCCTTCTGCGATATGAGCAGAGTGGTGGTAAGAGGAGTGATGCCTTCGGGCGTATTAACCTGAGTAATGCGCAGGGTAACTTCTTCAGGAGTAAATTGCAGGCGGTCTCCGCCGTAGATGCGGCCCAGGTTGCGTGTATAGAGGTAGCCTGTGGAATTGTCGGAACATACTACTGAGGCATACGACTCCTCGGGACGATAGTCGGTAACCCAAATCTGCCAGCTCCACATGACATTGTCATCGGCATCAGTCACGGCTATCATGGCATTGCCCTGACGAATCGACCCTTCGGGCACGTCAAACAGTAGCGCATGGCCATCGGAGGAGAGGCGGATATTGCGCACGAGGTTTATCTGGTCCTCCCATATCAGGCGTGCTCCGGCGGGAGTACAGTCCTTGTTGAGCCAGATATATGGTGATGTTATCTCGTTTCCGAGGTGGTTGATAAAGTGCAGCAGAGCCTTGTTTTTATGCGCCGTAGTGGCTGAAAGTGTAGAGATATAGCTTGATTCATTGGCAGCGGAGTTCTTTATGGCATTACCGTAGACGAGCGGCAACGAGTAACTGCCGGGAGCATTGATGATATAGCTGTTGGCGGTGTTCTCTATGGTTGAGGCACCTGTCGAGGACGAGAGATTGTAGGGATTGTGGCTGCTTGTGGTGTTGATATCGGCGGTCGAACGCAGTATGCGTGTGTTGTCGCTCATGCTCAGGAACACCGGGTCGAATAAATCAGTGGTGAGGGTGTATGAGTCGGTACCTGACCCCTCGGTAGGTATACCTTTAATCCATACGGGAGTTGCCGTCAACAGATTGCCGTCAGCGTCAAGATACTCGGCTTTCCACTCCACAGGGGTCTGTGTATCGCCTGAATTGAGGTAGCTTTTGACGGTAAAGTAATCGCTTCCTCCGGTATAGGGAGTAGTAAGCGAGGTTACCGGATTGCCTTCGCTGTCGGTTATCTGCAATATCAGGTCAGAGAGTGTCGGAGTTGCCGACAGATGGTAGGTCACGGTAGTGCCGGCGGTCCACACCTGTCCCTTGAGCGAGGCTGTGAATGTTGTGGATTGTCCGTCAATATCCACCGTCAGGGTGGCTGTCGCGTCATCTCCAAGTGTCTGCGGAATGAACAGTAAGGTAGAGTCGGCGGGAGCGAGAGGAGTCTCCGGAGCTACATATTCCGAGCCTTCGGCAGCCGTAAGACGGGTTGACGGAGCTATAGTATAGGACTTCGCGTCGGTCACGTTTGACCATTCGCCTGAAGAGATATCAAGTGTGCCGCGGCTGAGGACACCCCCTAATGATATGGAAGTTACCGTATAAGGGGCCATTTCATCACCGGTTACGAAGCGTACTGCTGTCAGGGCATGGTTCATGGTGAGCGTGCAGGGCGATGAGGATGCGTCCACGGGTGTGGCCCACAGTATATCGGTCTGCGCGTCTGCCGAGGTCGGAGTGATATAGTCTATGCTATGCGAAGACGGGTCGGAGATCGAGGGTAGTGACACAATTCCTGCCTCAGCCTCGGAGTTAGCTTCGGCCTGATAGGGTGAGAAAGCCGTGATATGCAGTGTGCCGGCACCCGGCCAGAGATATTTTTCTACCGGTGTCCATGCGTTTGCGGCCGTGATGGCAACATTGCACATATAGTATGGTGCGTCAGGCTGACCGTTGAGTGTGGCATAAACTCCGGCCGAACTGATATTGGTGTTGTCGGTAAGGGTAGAGCGGGAGTTTGTGGCTGAAGATACCGCCGGAGTGGCGGTCACCGTAGGTATGAGATACAGTGATGTGGCGGTCTGTGACGCCAGTGTCAGAGGCTGACTGACCGTACGGGGTGTGGTTGCCGATACGGCGTTATCCATGCTGCGTCCTGTGGCCTGCGCGGCTATCTCGAATTTGATTTCCTTACTGCCGGCAATGCTTTCCGACAAGGAGTCCTCGTCGGTACATGAGGCTACCGCTACCGTAGCCATAAGGGCTATGGCGAAGCGGAGGTACTTGTGTGCATAATGGATTTCAGTCATCTGACGTATACTTTTAATGTATTGGTGACTGCGGGGAGACATTCAACTCCCCGCAGCCTGAATAAATATTTATGAGCGTATCAAATTTGTGCTGATTATTTGTCGGTAGTCATAGGCAGAGCTACGGGAGCATCGGTCCAGTCGACTACGTTGACGGTAAATCTGATGGGGCCACCGAGTACGGGATCACCGGGGATAGGATCGTTAGGATCGACGTATCCTGCACCGTTGGTGAGGTCAAGTGTATAAATATACTTCTTGCCGGGTTCCCAGTTTGTGTCGATAGGTATTGCAGCCCACTGGCAGTCGCCGTTAGAGGGGAAAGGATAGAGCTGTGCACCGGTCTCGGCAGTAGTGATGCGGAGTTTCACTGACAGGTATGCACCCTTGGCGGTGTTGCTGCCGTCGGTGTCAGGTGTCCATGCGGTAAGCTGCTGAGGAAGGAGCATTGCGTTGCCCTCGGTACCCATGACTGATGCTGCGGTTGAAGTAAGCTTCACGGGAGTGGTATATGTCTCCTCATAGATGGCTTTATCTGTGCCGAGTGTCCATGCAGCCGAGTCGAAGTCAAATGAACCGATAGATACCGGCTGACCAATGCGCACACCGCTTATCTCATAGTCGTAGAGGGTGTTGTCGGTCTTGGCCAGAACCTCAATCTGCGACAGTTGGTGGTTGAAAGTCAGTTCCACGCCTGAAGCTTCATTGGCGGTACGTGTGCCGGTAGCTGTGGCGGTGATAAAATCTATCTGGTCGGCCGGAGAGGTAGCGGGCGAGAAGTCGGTGAGGGTCTTGGCATCCTTGGTGATGGTAACGTCACCGGGATTTGCGGGAGCGTAGGCGTAGAATGTCAGCTGGCTGTCATCGCCGGGCCAGTTGTATTCGGGTGAGGATTTGAAGAAGCCGTCAGAGTCCTTGTTGTAAGCGACCTGGTCAATGTAAAGTTGATCGCCGATGAATGAACTTACGGTAATCTGAGACAGATTGTCATTGGTGGTTTCTACGGCACGGGAGGCTCCCATGGCGGGTCGGAAACTGATGGCGTTCTCGCCGGTTGCTACACTGATAGGCTCATCCTGTGAGCAGGAGGACATGGCGGCTGTAGTGGCAGCGGCCAAAGCGAGCAGATAAAGTTTTGTTGTCATTGTGTGGTGTATATTAGTGTGTTAAATATTTACATTTTGAGATTTATCTCGTCGGTATTCCAGTCGTTGACGGTGGGTTTCAGTCCGCTTCCGGTAGGATTGACGGAGGGGAGTTCAAGTCCGCTCACCACTATATGTACGTGGCGTGGGTCAGGAGCGTCGGCCACCTGTGCCGTCACGTCAAATGTGTGGTACCATTTACTCCCGTCGGTGAGGTACATATATACCGTGAGCATGTGCGGATAAGCCGTTTCGGGGCTTTCACCGAAGGTCAGGAACTCGCTGTGAAGTGTGTTGGAGGCCTGATTGACCGTAAGGGTGAACGGCATGGTAACGTGTGTGTCAGAGGCATGGTTCAGTCCGTGGAAGAAGCTTTCGGACATTCCCGAGATTGTGCCGTCGACGGACGAGCCGCTGATAGAAGTGATGTTGATGACATCAGTGACATCAACCGTGTAGTGGCATACCGCTTCTTCGGGATAGAAAGTTATGGTGCGATGTGTGGTGCCTTCGGGTATATCTATGGTGTCACGACGGTTGCTCCACAGCATGCCGGGTGTGGCCACTATACGTTCATCCGGAGTACTCTCGGCGCGCGGAAGGGCGCGTGATGAGAGTCCGTAGGCCGTGAGTGTGGAGGCTTCGCGGGTATATACTTCGAGTGAGTCAATATTCGAGGTGTTGCGCATGAGCGCCCAGTCTGTATTGTCGCTGTTGATGCAGAGGCCGTCGTAGTATCCGTAGGGTATCCTTATGATACCTCCTGTGATGTCGCTGAATATATAGCGCAGCGGAGTGCTGTCGCCCGTATAGAAGTATGCGGCCATCGACGAGGGGTTGGCCTCGGGTGCGTTGCTCCAGTCAAACACTACGTTGATTTCCACATTGCTGCTCTCTTCGTAGCAGAGGTCCTTGTGGTGACAGGAACTTAGTGATACCGTGGCTGTCAGGGCCGCTATGATGCCCATAGCTTTGGAAATTCCGGTGAGTTTCATCGTATGCCTCCTTTCTTCTTATTGACATTGTCATGTCCGAGGAGCCATACGAGCGATATTTCGGCCTTCGTAGGGCCAAACCATGTAAGACGATGGGTGGATTTCCACGCATAGCAGTCCCCCTTGGGTTCGTATTTTACATATTTGCCTCCCACATAGCCGAGTGCTATGGTGAAGTCTATATTGAGTCGTCGGGCCACGGGAAGGGAGTAGCCATATTCTATGCCTGCGGTCTTCATCGAGCGGTCCCAGAGAGTTCCGCCGGGGCGTCCGCCCATGTAACCGGTGCCTCCGAATTCAAAGTCGTAGGTGAAGATACCGGCATAGAGGCCGAGATGATGGCCTGTGAGGGGCTTCTCTTCGGCTTTGCGGCCAAACCATCGGCGTACTATAAGGTTGCCGCCATAGGCGCGCCAGTAGCGGTGTGTGCGGTCAGTCTTCCACCATCCGTAAGTCCATTCGGCACCCACGGAGAAGTTGCGTCCGACATAAAACTCCGCTCCTACCGAGGGGAGTGCCAGGAGGTCGTAGAGCATATTTGTGCGCAGGCTCATGTAGAACGGACGTTTTGCCTGTCCCGGCAATGTGAGGGCGGGTAACGGACAAGCTATCTCAGCAGGGGGAAGTATGAGTGAGGCATAGCCTTCGGATAATTCGATGGGGAAGAGCTGGGGGAGAAAGTCTATGGTTACGGTAGCTTCGCGCAGGGCGGGGAAACTGTTGCGTAACAGATAGCGGTAACTGCTGCCGTTGCCTAACGATTTGAGTCGCTTGAGGGTGAGGTCGGAGAGAGCGGCATCGGGTTGTTCGGCCTGTAGGTAGCTGTCAAGTATATTCAGTACTTCGGTGCGCTGCGGTACGAGTGTGTCGGCTTCGACCATACGGCGCAGACCTTTCCAGTCACGGCCCAGATAGGTCATCGAGGCTTGGTCGGTGAGGGCAAACTGATGGTCGCTGAGATATTTGCGCAGGGCTTCGGCACGTTGGTGTGACAGGTGGTCATTGAGTCCTATAGGGCCTTCGGGTGAGGCACCGCCCGTAATGGTAACTCCGCGCAGATTCATGGTGGAGTCAGCGGCGATGGTTGCCGCAAGTTGATTCAGGTCACGGCCATTGGATGAAAAAAGCGTATCTATACGACTTTTCGCAAGCCGGAAATGTACAGTGCCGCTTACGGTCTCTGCCGACAATGCCGCAGTCTGCAGCAATGCCGTCAGTATTATTGCGAATATGATACGGAGTCGGTGAGCTTTCATTCTATTTCATCCTGAATGTTTTCATCCTTTGTGAGTCACCGAGATATCCACTGAAATATATGGGTAGGTGCAGTGTCTGTCACGCTATTGTAACATTGCCTGCATAAAAAAGTTCACTTCCCTTGTCGAAAATTATATCAATAAGGGAAGTGAACGGTATAAAACTTTAAGTCTATCCTTTAAGTCTATCCTTTAAGAGTCTATCAATGTGTACCTACCTTGACGGTGGGCGGTAGGTCGGAGTTGCGGCGGTTGACGGCATCAATTACTTCGTGGGCCAGATGCATGAATGCGTGTCCGGTGATGGTATCGGTTGCGGCGATGGGCTGTCCTCCGTCGCCTCCGTCGCAGATTGAGCCTACGATAGGTATCTGGGCCAACAGGGGTATGTGGAGCTCTTCAGCGAGCTTTACACCGCCCTCACGGCCGAAGATATAGTACTTTTCATCCGGATGCTTCTCGGGGGTGAACCATGCCATATTTTCCACCATACCGAGGATAGGCACATTGACTTTCTCGCCGGTAAACATGGCTATGCCCTTACGTGCGTCGGCAAGGGCAACCTGCTGAGGAGTACTTACGATGACTACGCCGGTGATGGCGAGGGTCTGCACGAGAGTGAGGTGTATGTCGCTTGTGCCGGGGGGCATGTCTATGACAAAGTAGTTGAGCTCACCCCAGTCGGCTTCGCCTATAAGCTGTTTGAGGGCGTTTGAGGCCATGGTACCGCGCCATAGCACAGGGGCGTTTTTGTCAACGAGAAATCCTATGGAGAGTATCTTGACTCCATAGCGTTCGTAGGGTATGATGAGGTCACGGCCGTCAACATTGTGCATATAGAGTTGCTCGTCCTCGACACCAAACATTTTAGGTATCGAAGGGCCGAAGATATCGGCATCGAGCAGCCCAACTTTATACCCTTCGCGGGCAAGTGCCACGGCGAGATTGCTGGCAACGGTTGATTTGCCTACGCCTCCCTTGCCTGATGACACTCCGATGATATTCTTTACTCCGGGCAAAAGGCGGGCCGGAGCGGCGGGAAGGGGCTGACGTGACGAAGTGGCGATGTCGGCCTCTACTTCGGGCGATATGTAAGTGTGGAGCGCTGTACGGGCGGCTGCCGCCACTGATTTCATGAAAGGATCGGTGGGCTTGTCAAAGACGATGGTGAATGACACTTTATTGCCGTCAATGCGTATGTCGTCGGCTATCATGTCGGCCTCGACAATGTTTTTTCCGGTGCCTGGATAGCGCACATTGCGCAGGGCATCAAGTATGAGGTTGGGGT
>CAZNBC010000015.1:0-12836 GCA_964571125.1 uncultured Bacteroides sp. | reverse complement strand
GCGCAGATAGCTTTCGTAACTTTTCTCCACCCCGAGGTCACCGGTGTAGTCGCCAGACGAGTAATACGGGTCACGGTCTATATCCTTCTGATTAACCTCACGGATATTACCGAGTACATTGGCTGCGGCATTGTAGTTATACTGCCTGAGGATACGTTTCTGAATGAAGAATCCGGGGAAGCGGTACATTTTCTCCTGCAGACGGCCGTAGTCTTCGGGAGAGAGGTGGGTCATGAAAGTCTGCGGAGAATAGGAGGAGTATCCGGGATTGAGGCGCTTGTCGCGCATATCGTGCATACGCTTGTCAAACTGCTCGCGCGTTATCTGGAGTGTAGAACAGAAGTCAAGCGTGTCAAACGGCTGCACGTCCCTGGGGATGAGCATGACATCGTAAGCCGGCTGATTAAACACGACAACCCTGCCGTCACGGTCGTAGATAATACCGCGTGAGGGATAGATCGCCTTACGCAAAAATGCGTTTGAGTCGGCATAGTCCTTGTATCTTGAGTCAAGAACCTGAAGGTTAAATAGGCGCAGGAGATATATAAAAGCGATAACGACGATAAAGCCGATAATCACGTACCGACGTCGAGCAAGATTATAGTCTTTTCTCACGCTGCTGGAGGGTTAGAGAGTCAATGCCTATGAGCACAAGCGAAGTAAGTGCGGTGCTGCAGATTATTCTCAGCAACAATCTGAGAAGGTTGAAGAACGCAAACGCCTCTATGGTGAATATCAGTGCACAATAGATAAGCGACATGCTTATGACATATTTTAGGTAGGTAGCGGTGCCGAGGGTTCGGAGTGTCAGCTGAGGGTCTGAAAGGTCATCCTCACGGGGGAAATAAAGGCGCACTACCGTCTTGCGCACAGTTGCCAGTATGGTGCAGGACAGTGTGTTCATTCCGGGGGTGTCGGAAAAGATGTCCACGACCAACCCGAGAAAGAAAGCTACCGTCATCACCCAGTTGACCGACATGGTCAGGGGCAGGCGCAGTATGATATAAATGAACGCAAACGGCACCGCCACATTGAACAGGCAAATGTGGTTGAACACCACCACCTGAGCTATGACGAGCAACAATCCTCCAAGGAGATAATTCAGAGACAGTCTGCTATTCATTATTTGATTAAGTAGATGCTTAAAGATTCAAATGATTGGGTTATCCACTATTATTCGCGCTCAATAGCCATTATCTCGTCGCGCATGCTGTTGCGTACCACACGGACCGTGCTTAGAGTGCTGAAGTCAGTAAACAGCCGCACACGCAGTGAGAAAAAGTTTTCGTCATGGTCACGGTCGCCGTCAATTACTACTCCTACGGGTACGCCCTCAGGAAATACGGTTGAGTAGCCGCTTGTGATGACCGTATCGCCACGGGCATATACCGCATGACGAGGCAACTCCTCAAGCACAGCCTCCTGATAGTCTTCACCATCCCAAATGAGTGAACCGACATAGTCATGGCCTTTGACCTTGCATGACAGTCGGAGGTTTGGATTGAGCAGGGAAATTATTCGGGAAGCATGAGGACCGACAACATTCACGATGCCCACCACTCCGTTTTGGTCCACGACACCCATCTCGGGCTCAATGCCGTCAAGCGAGCCCTTTTCAATAGTGATATAATTGTGGGGACGCGATACGGAATTATTGATAACGTGAGCGAGGATGAAGCTATAGGATGACAGGGCCGAGTCAACTACTACGCTATCGGCCTGCAGGACCTCGCTATACTCGCGGAGTTGACGTCTCAAGTTGAGAACCTCAAGCTCAAGATTGGAATTGCGTCGCTGCAGATCCTCATTGATATCGCGTAGCGCGAAATAGGATGTGACATTACTTGCCGCTCCGTAAATACCCTCAGACACCATGTTGGCCGACGTGAGCCAGACATGGTGCTGAAAAGGATTTGAGTTAAAGAGCAGTATGCAAGCGGCAGTAGCGTAAACTATAAAAAGCAGCCATGCGCTATACCGAAGCAGAAAGTTGAGAAGATTTCTCAATTTGTCGGCTTTACAATAATAATGGACTTATGCCGCCGCTATCAACGGATAAGGAAGGGGAAGCGCTCGATGTTCTTGAGAGCGACACCGGTACCCTTGGCCACTGAGAGCAGGGGGTCTTCAGCGATATGGAACTGTATACCAATCTTATCGGTGAGACGCTTGTCAAGGCCACGCAACATGGCACCGCCACCGGCCAGATAGATACCGTTGTGAACGATATCGGCATACAGCTCGGGAGGAGTCTGCTCAAGGGCGCTGAGCACAGCGGCCTCGATCTTGCTTATGGACTTCTCTATGCAATGCGAAATCTCCTGATATGACACGGGTACCTCCATGGGTAAAGCGGTCATCTGGTTGGGGCCGTGCACGATATAGTCCTCGGGGGGATTTTCAAGCTCGGTAAGGGCTGAGCCCACATTTATCTTGATAAGCTCGGCTGTACGTTCACCCACGCGGACATTGTGAACGCGGCGCATGTGCTCCTGAATGTCCGCCGTGAGGTCGTCACCGGCTATCTGGATGCTCATGTTCGACACAATGCCACCGAGAGAAATCACGGCAATCTCGGTGGTGCCGCCACCTATGTCCACAATCATGTTGCCTTCGGGAGCGAGCACGTCAAGACCGATACCGAGAGCGGCAGCCATAGGCTCGTAGATCATATATACGTCGCGTCCGCCGGCATGTTCCGAGGAGTCGCGCACAGCACGTATCTCCACCTCGGTAGAACCTGAGGGAATACCTACGACCATACGGAGCGATGGTGTAAACCATCGGCTCTTGTTACTTGCCTTTTCAACAAGGCCACGAATCATCATCTCGGCAGCGTTGAAGTCGGCAATAACACCCTTGCGCAGAGGACGTATGGTACGGATATTCTCCGTTTCCTTACCCTGCATCTGCTGGGCTTCCTTACCCACGGCTTTCATCTTGCCTGAGCGTACTTCGACAGCCACTATTGACGGCTCGTCAATGACAATCTTATCATTGTGGATGATCACGGTGTTTGCCGTACCGAGATCAATCGCTATCTCTTTCGTAAGTGAGAAAAAACGACCCATTATTTTATGAATCAGAAAGGAGAGTTAAAAATGAATTAATGCTTAAAATGACGGAATCCGGTGAACACCATGGCAATACCGTTGGCATTGCAGTAGTCGATGCTTTCCTGGTCGCGGATTGAGCCTCCGGGCTGTATGACAGTATCGATTCCGGCCTTATGGGCTATCTCCACGCAATCAGCGAAGGGGAAGAATGCGTCAGAAGCGAGGACGGCACCGTTGAGGTCGAATCCGAATGAACGAGCCTTCTCGATGGCCTGCTTAAGGGCATCGACACGCGAGGTCTGACCCACACCGCTGGCAAGCAACTGGCCGTTGGCGGCAAGCACTATGGCATTACTCTTTGAGTGCTTGACAAGCTTATTGGCGAACAGTGCTGTGGCAACCTTCTCGGGAGCAATGGGAGTCTCGGTAACGTTGCGAAGTTCTTCGGGTGTTTCCTTCTTAAGGTCACGAGCCTGAACAAGTGCGCCGTTAAGTACCGAGCGGAACTGTGTAGTAGTGGCCAGGGGAGCCTTCTGAAGGAGAATGATACGGTTTTTCTTCTGCTTCAGCACCTCAAGAGCCTCATCGGTATAGGCCGGAGCGATAATAACTTCGAAGAAGATTTTGTTAACTTCTTCGGCGGTAACCTTGTCTATCTCACGGTTGGCAACGAGTACTCCGCCGAACGCTGACACGGGGTCGCCGGCAAGAGCATCCTTCCAGGCCTCAAGCATGGTTGAACGAGTGGCTACACCACAAGCGTTATTGTGCTTGAGTACTGCAAAAGTTGGTTCGTCAAATTCAGAGATGAGACTGACTGCCGAGTCAATGTCAAGAAGATTGTTGTAGGATATCTCCTTGCCATGGAGCTGCTCGAACATTGCGTTAAAGTCACCGAAGAAAGTACCGGGCTGGTGAGGATTCTCGCCATAGCGGAGGTGCTTGGCGCCATCAACGGCGATACGCAAGTCTGTGGGAGCCGCATTGAGGCTAAAGTAGTTGAAGATGTCGCTGTCATAGCCTGATGACACGGCAAAAGCCTCGCGGGCAAAGAAACGACGGTCTTCGAGAGTAGAGGAAGCACCGTTACGACGAAGCATCTCGGCCAAAGGTGCATACTGTGCCTTTGAGGCCACGATGATAACGTCGGCAAAGTTCTTGGCAGCAGCACGGATAAGCGATATGCCGCCTATATCAATCTTCTCGATGATGTCGGCCTCGCTTGCACCCGATGCCACAGTAGCGGCAAATGGATAGAGGTCAACAATCACGAGGTCAATCTCGGGAATCTCATATTGAGCGGTCTGATTGCGGTCTGACTCATTGTCACGACGTGCAAGAATACCGCCGAACACTTTGGGATGAAGGGTCTTTACTCGTCCTCCGAGTATCGAAGGATAGCCGGTGAGATCCTCTACAGCCTCGCACTCGTAGCCGAGCTGCTCAATAAAAGTACGGGTACCTCCCGTAGAGAGGAACTTAACTCCGTCGGCATTCAGGAGCGACAAAATCTCATCAAGGCCATCTTTGTGATAGACAGACACGAGCGCTGTTTTAATTTTTTTCTGTTCACCCATAGGTCTAAGTAGTTTATAACACCCTCACTGCAAGCTTTAGCCACTTATGAGGCAGCGAGTTAGTGTGGAATTTCTGCATCTTTAGTTTTAAAGCGCAAAAGTACAAAAAAAAATCCACTTACCGAAAAGAAATCTCCCGCCCTTACCGCTCTTTACGAGCCCTCAGCGAACTCCCCTCACAATCCCTATTGCCAGTCCGTTAAAGTAACGTTCCAAATAGGACGATTAGCCATGCCGGAGGTAAACATTTAGTGAGGCGAAGGCGTTTTATGGTAAAAGACATGATAGTCAGCCAAGGGCTCTTGTCCGGCGACTTATAAGTAAATTCAAAGCATACTGACATGAAGAAATACGGCATTTTTTACGGTTCGTCTACCGGCACCTGCGAATCGGTGGCGAAAAAGATAGCTACAGCCCTCGGAGTAGCTCCCGAAGATGTACATGATGTAGCAAAAGCCAAACCCTCGGACGTGGCTGATTATGAAGTGCTCGTCCTCGGCACAAGCACATGGGGCTCGGGAGAACTCCAGGATGACTGGTATGATTTTGCCGACGGACTGGCATCACTCTATCTCGCCGACAAGAAGATAGCGCTCTTCGGATGCGGTGACGAGAACATGAGTGACACATTCTGCGGTGGCGTAGGACAACTCTACCACCGCCTGAAAGATACGAAGGCTACCTTTATCGGTGCATTCCCGGCTGATGTGTATGATTACTCAGCTACCGAGGCTGACGTCGACGGAACTATCGTGGGACTGCTTCTTGATGAAGTGAACAAGCCCGAGCTAACCGGCGAGCGCATTGCCCACTGGGCCGAAGAGGTGAAAGCAAACTCCTAAACTACCTCCTTACACAGCTAAACGACAAGCTGAATAAACCCTAATCATTCTATTATATAGTCTAATTAGACAAAAGGCGATGTGACATAATGCGTCACATCGCCTTTTTTATTTACTTAATCAGAGGGTATTGTCAGAATCAATATGACACAGCCTTAGGCTAACCAGCCGAAGAGTAACATTACTCCCAAGTAGATAAACACTGCCGGAGCGGTAATCAACAGCGAGTCTATACGGTCAAGGATGCCACCGTGACCGGGGAGCAACTTCCCTGAATCCTTAACGCCTATGGTACGCTTGATGAGCGACTCCACGAGGTCGCCCCATGTGGAAAACACACTTACCACCACACCCATTCCACAGAGCTGCCATATACCCATCCCGGTGGAGAAGGGACCGAAGCAGTACTTAATCAGGAAGGATGAGGCGACGCACAGTACCATGCCACCCCAAAAGCCTTCCCATGACTTTTTGGGAGATATCCGCTCGAATAATCTGCGGCGACCGATGAGTGAACCGACACAGAATGCACCCGTATCATTGAGCCATATCATTATAAACATTGCCAGTACGGCCGGTGCGCCATAGAGCGAAAACAGCATTGACAACAAGGTCAACGGCATGGCGATATACATGAATCCGAACATGGAAGTCGACATGTCAGCCACTGAATTGGACGAGTGTATGTAGAGCTGTGCCACAAGTCTCAGGATAAACAGTCCCAAAAGACCCAAGAGTGCGATTCCGATACTTAACATCACGTTCCACTCCCCTGCGATAATCGCGGTGAGCAGATTGATAAGGGGAATTGCCACACACAACAGTCCGGCTGCGATATCCACTCCCCTGAGGAGTCCGCGACCCTCTGTCTCACGCATCGGGAGCAGATGCTGGAACTCAATCAGTCCGAGTCCGCAAAAGAGCATACAGAGCAACATGAACGCCCATCCGTTGAAAAAAATGAGTGAGCAAACTATGCATGCCACATATATTATGCCTGTGGCCGAGCGTTTGATAAGTCCGGAAACTGCCATGGTCAATAGTTTAGTGCTCCACAAAGTTAAGTCAAATCACGAAGATATACCGCACCTCGCCCTAATAAATTCGGCTGCACTGCTAAACTATTCACACAAAAAAGCCGGTCACTCTGAGATTCAAAGTAACCGGCAGTAAGTTTAGTCTGCGCCTCAGACGCTCTCCGAGGAGGTGGGTGAGGGTACGGAGGAGTCCTGTTGGGAAGCAACAGGAGCTGACGGTGTGGTGGGGGCGACGGGGGTGGTTCCGGCGTTAAAGAGTTTGGCCACGTGCTTCTCTCTGAAACGTTCGAGGAGTTCCCAGAAGTTAGGCACAAAGAGCGTACCCACAATAGCATTGACGAACATACCGAACACCACTGCAGTGCCGAGTGAGATGCGGCTGGCGGCGCCTGCGCCCGTGGCGAAAAGCATAGGCATCACACCGAACACGAAGGCCATCGCCGTCATCATTATAGGACGGAAGCGCACTTCACCGGCCTTGCTGGCTGCCGTGCGTATGTCATAGCCCGCCTTTCTGAAGTCTATGGCATACTCCACAATCAGGATGGCATTCTTGGCCGACAATCCCAGCAACAGGATGATACCAATCTGAGTATAAATACTTATGGACTGGTCCATAAACATACATCCGATTACCGTACCGAGAATCGCCGTAGGCATTGAGATGACCACCGCTATCGGGTCGGTTATGCTCTCATACTGAGCTGCGAGCACGAGTATCGTAACTATCACGGCAAACAGCATTACCATGGTGATGGTCGTTCCGGCCTGAGTCTCCTGATAAGCTTCACCGGTCCAGGCATAAGAGTAGTTTGACCCGAGGGTCTTGGTGAATATCTCCTCCATGGCCTTTATACCGTCGGTAGAGCTAACTCCGTGGGCCGGATTTGCCGTAAGGGAAGCCGTTGAATACATATTGTAGCGGCTCACCGTAGCATTGCCCATAGAGGGCACGACACGAGTGAAGGATGAGAAGGGCACCATCTGTCCCTCATCGTTGCGTACGCTTAGCTTCAGTACGTCTTCGGCATTCATACGGTCCTTACCCATTGCGGCAAGATTGACCTGATATACACGTCCGAACTCTACGAAGTCATTGACATAAGAACCGCCCATGTATGCCGACAGAGCCGAGAACACCGATTCAAGTTTCAAACCCTGGAGCTTCACCTTATCACGGTTGATTTCAAGATTGTATTGAGGTACCTCGCCCTCATAGAGCGATGTCACGGAGCTAATTCTACTGTCATTTCTCGCAGCTTCCCTCAAATCCTCCAAAGCCTTTGACATAGCGACCGAACCAAGATTATTGATATCAAGCAGCTGCATCTCGAGACCCGACGACATACCCAGACCGGGAATGGCGGGAGGATTGACAGAGAACACTATCGGTTCCTGGTACTTCGCACCGATGGCGTTTATCTTAGCCATGACATCGTTGGCACTTTCACCCTTAGCCTTGCGCTCACTCCACGGACGGAGTATCACGAACATCGAACCGAGGTTACTACCGGCTCCGCCACCGAGGAATGACTGACCGGACACGGCCATCACATCCTTCACCTCGGGAAGAGCCTGAATCTCCTTGGAGATGCTGTTAACAATCTTCTCGGTACGGTCAAGTGAAGCACCTGTAGGAAGCTGCACGGAGGTCATCAGATAGCCCATATCTTCCGAGGGAATATAACTTGACGGCCATTTCACGAAGCCCCAGAATGCCGCTACAGTTATGGCAAGGTATATTCCGATAGCCACGACGGGACGCTGGAGGAACTTGCCTACAATTTTCATATACGCAGCCAGTGTGGCATTAAAGCCCTTGGTAAACCAACGGTAGATGAAGAACTTCGAAGGCTTGGTAGGACGAAGGAACAGAGCGCACATGGCCGGCGTAAAGGTCAAGGCATTGAAGCCCGAGAAGGCCGTAGACACTGCAATAGTCAGTGCGAACTGCTTGTACAGTTCACCGGTGATACCGCTCACGAATGCTGTCGGGATAAATACTGACAGAAGCACAAGTACTTCACCGATTACAGGCCCCTGCAGCTCCATCATGGCTTTCTCCGCAGCCTCCCGGGGCGTCATCTTCCCCTCATCGACTATTCGCGAACAGTCTTCCACCACCACTATCGCATCGTCCACCACTATGGCTATCGCCAACACAAGTCCGAACAGCGTGAGGGTGTTGATGGAAAATCCCATGAACTTCATCACGGCGAATGTCGCTATTAGTGACACGGGAATGGTAAGCATCGGGATAATCACGGCTCGCCAGCTCTGTAGGAAGAGGAGAATCACCACCATCACGAGCAGCGTTGTCTCCACGAAGGTCACTACAAGCTCATCAATAGAAGCCGTAACGAAATCGGTAGTGTTAAGAATCACCTTATAGTGCACACCCGGCGGGAAATATGTCTGAAGCTGATCCATCTTGGCCAGACAGGCATTGGCCACGTCAAGAGCATTAGCTCCCGGAAGCTGATTTATACCTATCAAGGCTGCCTGCTTGGAATTGACATGCGCGACATTGGAATAGCTGTTGCTGCCGAGGTCGACCTTACCTACATCACGCAGACGCAGCACGCTGCCATCATCATTTACACGTATGACGATATCGCCGAATTCCTCGGCTGTCTGAAGTCGTCCCTGAGTGGTGAGAGTCAGCTGAAAGGGCGTTTCACCGGCCTGAGGAGGAGCGCCTACACTACCGGCCGACACCTCAAGGTTCTGACTCTGTATGGCGGCAATCACGTCGGCGGGTTCCAGACCGCGCACACGCATCATGTCAGGATCAAGCCACACGCGCATACTGTAGTCACCGCCACCGAAAGCATTCACTCCACCCACACCATCGACACGCGACAGCTCGTCGGTTATATTCAGTGCGGCATAGTTGGTCAGATATAGTGCGTCATAATTGTATGCCGAATCACCCTCCAAAGCCAGGAACAGAATAGTATTGGATGACTCCGACATGACGGATATACCCTGCTGCTGTACGGCCGAGGGCAACTGCGCCTCTGCCATCGACACTCGGTTCTGTACCTTCACAGCTGCGGCATCAAGGTCTGTACCGGTCTCGAAGGTTACGGTAAGGGAGTAGCTTCCGTCGCTGCCGCAACTCGAGCTCATATACATCATACCTTCCACACCGTTAATCTGCTCCTCGAGAGGTACGGCAACAGTCTTGGCCACAGTCTCAGCGTCGGCACCCGGATAGGAAGCCGATACTCTCACCGTAGGAGGGGTAATATCAGGATACTGAGACACCGGAAGTGAATTAACGGTGAGGAGTCCCACCATCACCATAAGTATGGCGATAACGACAGCAAAAATGGGACGGTCTATAAAGAATCGCGAAAACATAACTTACTTGTCTTTAAGAGTTACTTTACGGCAACGGGATTGACAGACATTCCGTTGCGCACCTTAAGCATCGCCGAGGTCACATAACGTGTGGCCGGAGTAACCCCCTCCGTAACCACTCGCATGGTGTCATTCACCACATCACCCACTTTAATAGGAGTGTAGACCACACGGTTGGAATCATTGACCGTATAGATATACTTTCCCTGCTGGTCGGTGGATATCGATGTGTCTTTGACGAGCATCGCCTTGGGATCCATTTTGTAAGGAAGACTTACTGAAACGAACATACCGGGACGAAGCTCCTCGTATGGATTCTGCACTACCCCGCGAAGGAACAGTGTGCCGGTGCCGGTCTCCACATCGGGCGACATATATTGAAGGTCAGCTGAATAGTCATGGGGCAGAGTTTCGCTGAACTGGAGAGGCATATTCGTATAGTCAATCAGATGACGGTTATTCTGATTGGTGAACATGCGCAGGAACGAAGCATCCTCAATATAGAAATCCACATTGAGCGACGAATTGTCATATATGTCAGCCAGATGCACCGGTGAACCGCTACCGTTAAGGAAGTCGCCCACGGTTGAATTGGAGGCTGTCATCACACCGTCAAACGGAGCTCTCACCACACAATATTCAAGGTTGGCACGGGCAGTGGTCAGTGCCGCCTTGGCCTGCTGTATGGAGGCTGCGGCACTCTCCATATTCGATTTACCCTGAATAACCTCCATCTGTGAAACGGCATCACTCTCATAGGCCTTACGTAAAGCCTCATACTGATTTGACGCATAAGCATAGCTGCTTTGGGCCGACTCCAGCTGAGCCTGTGCCTCATTGACAGCCTGACGATACTGCGTATCCTCTATGGTAAAAAGTACCTGACCCTTACGTACATGTTCGCCGGCATTGTAAAACTGCCCCGTCAGGTACCCGCTCACACGGGCTACGAGCTGCACCTTCTGTGTAGCACCGAGGGTGCCAGGATAGGTGCGGTACAGTGTCACCGAATCGGTAGCGACTTGAGTCACTTCGATATCCGGCATAGTTTCGGCATCAGCATCGGTGCGATGGCTTTTACAACCGGTGGCAGTAGCGGCAATCAGCGCAGCCGCCATGATAGTATAATATGTGTGTGTCATTTGGGTATGTTATAAGGGGAAATTATAGAGAGTCCGAAAAATTAAATGTCTCACCGTTCCATCCGCCTCCGAGGGCCTCATAGAGGTTGACCAGGGATATGAGTGCGTTGCATTTGGCCACAAGCAGTGAGTTGGTATAGGTCAGGTAATTTATCTGGGCGTCGGCCACATTGGTAAATGACGACAGGCCCTTTTTATATAGGTCTATTGAGAGGTCAAACGACTTGGAACTGGCTTCCACCACCTTTTCCAGGGCGTCAATCTGCTCCAGGGCGCTATGATACGAAGCCATAGCGTTGTCCGTTTCCTGCACGGCTGACAGTACTGTCTGATTATAGTTGTCAATCATCATCTCCATATTATCTCGGGCGGCGGCCACGGCATATTTACGTGACATACCGGAGAATATGGTCCAGCTGAGGGTAGGTGTTATGGTATAGGTGAAACTCTGATTCTTGAACAGGTCACCGGCACGATGGGCTGAAGTTCCTACCGAGCCCTGCAGTGAAAGAGTGGGGAGAAAATCCTTCTTGGCTATGCCGAGCGAAGCTGCTGCCACAGCAAGATTCTCCTCAGCCTCGGTGATGTCGGGACGACGACGGAGGATATCAAGGGGAACGCCTACAGCTACTATGCGGTGATAGTCGGGAAGTGACCCGGCCACAAGCACAGAATCGGACATTGTGCCGGGCATTGTTGCCGTAAGCACTGACAGGGAGTTAAGGTAGGTATTGACCTGTGCCTGAAGCTGAGGTATGGTGGCCTCGGTAGAATAAAGGATAGTACGGGCCTGGGCTACATCAAGCATCGAGGCGAGTCCTGCCTCATGCCGTGCCTCCGTTATTTCTACGACCCTGCGCTGAGATGCGGCATGTTCCTTGGCTACCTGAAGCTCGGACTGCACCATACGCAGATTGAAGTATGCCGTGGCCACATCACCGCAAAGGCTCACCAAAGTTCCGGCATATTGTGCGCGTGTGGCACGCCATGCGGCTTTCTTTTCCTTGACTCCGGCAGAAATCTTTCCAAACACGTCAATCTGCCAGTTCATGTCCACTCCTGCCGAGAAATAGCTTACGTCCGAAGCGGAATGGATAGGTACCGTAGTGGCACCTGACTGGCGGCTCTTGTTCCATCCACCCGACAGATTGAGAGTGGGCATATAGGAGGAATGGGCCTGATTGACTACCTGACGGGCCTGAGCCATGCGGGATACGGCCTGCGCAATATTATAATTGGCATCGACGCTGCGCGCAATCAGTGAGTCCAGTACAGGATCGTTAAACTCCTTCCACCATGCGTCACGGTCGGGAACGGTCATGGAGAAGTCCGACAGATATTGCCATCGTTCGGGCATACTGTCAGCCGGAAGCTTTACAGCTACCGGTGATGCGGCCGCAAGGGGCTCTGTGAGGGCCGTTAAAGAGCATACCAGCACCAACAGCCTGACAATGTGTGAATGAATCTTCATCCCTTAGTAGTATTTTTATTATTTTATTTTCTGTCAATCTATCCGGAGCATTTTACTGTCCGGAGGAGCAAGCCCGAGGAGAGTGTGGAGACCCACTTTATTTGAATAACTTAGCTGACGCCCACTCGGTTCACCACAGAAGACAGGATTTTTTTCAATGTGTATCTTACCCGAATAAAATGTTTCCGCTTGGTTAGAGAATTTTTCGTAACTTTGCGTCCGAAATGGGTGACTCCGCCCGGTTTATCAACTGATAATTTTAAATCTAAAATATTAATATGGCAACTACTGCAGATTTCAAAAACGGCATGTGCCTTGACATTGACGGCAACTACTACTTCATTG
>CAZNBC010000014.1:0-13071 GCA_964571125.1 uncultured Bacteroides sp. | reverse complement strand
ACATCATAGACTAAGGCGATATTATCGGTCTCAATAACTATCAGATTCTCGGCCGAGCCCCACAGCGAGGTCATAAACAAGGCCGAGGCAAGAGTGATGATCGAGTTGGTTTTCATTGCGATTCAGGATTGATGTTGTCTTATATGAAATGTCAGAAAAAGGGACAGATAAAAAACGGAGCCAACCACTACCAGTATTGTGTGATTGACCCCGTAATCAGTCTATCTTCGGGGAGGATTACTGTATCAGTATCTTGACAGCTTCTCCACCCTGAAGGCGTATGTAGGTGCCGGGCACGAGGCGGTCGGCAGCGACACGTCGGCCATTTAGATCGAAATACATCACGTCGCCCTGCTGCACATCGCCCGCGACTGCCTCTATGAGTGAGGGGTCGTCAACGAATCTCACGCTGATATTGGCATCATTGTCGGTAATGACGTAACGTATCTTGTAGCCGTAATATGTGCTTGTCACGAGATCCATGGCCTCAAGTTCCTCCAGTGTGAGGCCGTTGATGAGGAAGTATCCTACCATCATTTTATCGTCAGGCATGAGGTAGACGTACAGGCTCTGTCCCTCGGGATTGCAAGTCAAGGGAGTTCCGCTTTCAAGTCCGCGGGCCGTGAGAGGATTGTAGACATCGTCAAGCGACACTATCATGCGGCCATAGCCTTCGGTGCTGAGATATACACGGGGCTCCGGATCGGGAACTACCTCAACGTACTCTACATCTATGACCATTCTGTCAGTGACGGTAAAGACATATCCGTCGGGCATATTGTTGAATGAGCTGTAGATTTCCAGTCCGTTGAGGGTGAGGCCTACGATGCGCCAACCGTCTTCAACGGTAAGGTCCTTGATGACCAGTTCGGTGTCGCGGCGGAATTCCTGACCGTCAAGCACTGAGTTTCCGGCCATATCTTCCACCACGATAGTGCCGTGTTCGGCACGGAGTTCAATAGCATATTCGGGTATCTCAGTGAATATGGCAGTCACTACGGTAGGCTGCGTGAGGGTGAAATCATACTTGCCCTTCTTAAGGAATGAATCAAGAACACTCTGCTCACCCACAAAAAGATCAGTAAGCTCGTAGCCGTCATCGGCCACTGCGGAAGTAATGCTCATCTTGGTGTCGCGTCGGTACATTTCACCTGACACCACCTCGTCATTGCCGCTCATTACGGTCAACGTGCCATTATCGCTTTCAATAGCCACAGGATACTCGGGTATCTTGGTGAAAGTGGCGGTAACGGTAGTAGCCTCCGTGATGGTGAAGTCATACTTGCCGTCCTTCTTGAAACTTGCCAGGATATCCTTGGTGTTCACCTTAAGTCCTGTCAGCTCATAGCCGTCAAAAGCCAGTGCTTTGGTGAGGGACATGGCGGTGCCTCTGCGGTGCGATGTGCCCGACGACACTTCCTTGCCTCCGCTAACCACAGTGAGCTTGCCGTTGGGTGCGTTGAGCGTAAGGGTATATTCGGGTATCTTGGTGAATGTCGCGGTGACGGTGACTGCCGACGAAAGCGTGAAGCTATACTTGCCGGCCGACTTAAAGTCGGAGGTGACATCCTTATCGCCGACCTTAAGGGTTGCGAACTCGTAGCCGTCATTGGCCTGAGCTTTGGTAATGGTAATCTGGGTACCGTGGTCGTATGACTGACCCGACACGAGTGCCGCGGAACCGGCCGTGGCCTGCAATGTGCCGTTGGGCGCAGAGAGGGTCACGGCATACTTCGGCAACTTGAAGTTGGCCGTATAGGTAGCGTTGGCGCTTGCCGTCAGCTTATATGATGCGGAAGTGCTCACCTGGTTGCCGTCGAGGGTCCAGTGGGAGAACTGATAGGGTGCTACGGGAGTGGCATTGAGGGTTACCGATGTACCCTTGGCTACCTTCAGTGAAGTGGTACCCGAGGTATTGACATAAACAGTACCCTGCTTGGTGTCAGCGCTCTTTACGGCAACAGTGACGAAGCTATTGTTGTACTCCTCTTCGGTTACTACCTTGAACTGTGCGGGAGAACCGGCGGGAACCGTCAGATATGCACGGTTCTTGGCAAGGAACTTCTCGGTAGAGGTCACGAAGCCGAGCGAACCATCGGGCATAAGGCCCAGCACACGCATCGTAGAGGAGTTATATGCAGTCTGGTTTTTATGGGATATAGAGGAATTATTGAAGTACACCCCCTTCAAGAGGTTTCCTGACACAGCGGAAGCCGAGCCTCCGAGATTGAGTTTGTTGGATGCGGGGGTGGTACCGGCACACTTGATCAGGACAGGAGTTGACGCGGGTACTACACCCGTAACTTTTTTCATTATCGCCATACCATTCTCAACCCTGCTGATGATATAAGCTTCGAGGCCTGAACTGGCGAAACTGAATGGGAATGATGCGTAGAACGTAGCATAGCTCGTATTGCCTGCCTTTACTTCGGGCAATACTCCAAAATAGTTACTCGATGAACTTGACACAGGGGTTACCTGCCATTTTCTCCAATCGCCGGTACCGTTATCGGCAAGACGTCCCTTGTCAAGGTCGGTATTTTTTTCAGAATCAGAGAGATACTTAGTCAAAGAGTTACTGGTAGCATAGCATAAGTATAACTTGCTGCCGGCAGGATACTCCATGAGGCTGACATAGTAGTCAACAATGGCGTGAACTCCGGTGCCTTGAGCCAAAAAGTCATAAGAGCCACCGCCTTTGCTGTCAATATAGATAATTGTCGACGGGTCACTGAGTTTACGGTCAGAATTTTTCCATAGTTCTATGGCTGCCATATCGGCCGTCATACCCGGGACATCTATGCTGCCTTTGTTATCCTCCACATAGATATAGCGGCCGGAAGCGTAATTATTGACCCTATAGTAGCCGTTACCTTCCAGTGCTGCGTGAATCTGTATCGCAGAAAAGAGGAACACACATAGCGTAAGTAAAAGTTTCTTCATTAACAAAAAAATGATAAGTGAGAGATGAAGCGTAAGTCAGCTCGTGACTGTACTAAAATATTATGAGAGGCAATGAACTATAGAAAACCGAAAATCCACACCTGTAGACAAACGGACTACAGGTGTGGTTTCGTATAATAAATAACCCTTTAGTATGCCAAGAATCGTATAAAACCGTCAGAGTTAAATAAACTCCATGGCATAACGGTGGGGAGAGTGCTATTATTCGCCGGCGATGCAGATAGCAACGCGGTTGAGCACGGGATCGGAGTAGGGCTGGAAGACATCTTCACCCATGCTCTTGGCCTCGATGCGGCTTGCGTCGATACCATTATTGATGAGTGCGTCTACGACAGCCTTCGAGCGCTGTTCTGACAGACGGAGGTTGATACGGAGAGTACCGGTGCCCTTGTCGGCATAACCGGTGACAACCACACGGCTCTTGGGATACTTCTTCATGTAGTCAACCACTTCCTGTACCTTATCCATCTGGGCCTTGTCAACGGTAGTGTTTGAGATGGTGAAGAAGATATCACGACGAAGAGGCTCAACTGTTTCGGGAGCGGGTGCGGGAGCGGGAACTTTCACAACCTTCTCTACGACACGTTCTACTACCTTCTCTACAATCTGAGGTTCGCAGGGAGCGACGTCAACCAAGCGGGTGCGGTTTGCCTTGGTAGCACCGAAAGCATACTTAACACCGAGCAGACCGTTGAAATACCAGTCGGCATTCTTGGCGCGCTTTGAGTTGTATGAATCGGGAAGAACATTGGCCTGGAGTTCGAGACCGAGACGTACGCGTGAGCTTACAGCATAGTCGAGGTTCGCACCGAAACGGCCTGTGAAGAGCACCTTGGTGCCGTCCCAAATGTTATGCAGGGCATTTTCACCACCGAGGTAACCCTTGAGGGCATCGTTGATGTTGTTGGCCTCCTTATTGTCCCAGGCGATGTTGGCACCTACACCGGCGAACACACCGAGATACCAACGGCGATTGGGCTTGTAACCACCTATGAGCGAAGTGAGGTCACAGGTGAGGTCAAGCATGGGATTAACATATTTCCACTTCCAGTCGTGGCGTCCTTCGAAGTCAATCGAAGCCTTGCTCTGCCAGCCGTTTACGGCAAGACGCAGACCCCACGCGGGATTGAACTGACGTCCTACAGTAATCTGGGCATTGGGAGAAATAAGCTTACCGAAAGAAGTCTCTCCGAGAGTCTCCTGAGCTCCTACCTGAAGCTGTCCGTACCAATAGGGGCGGAAGACCGTCTCAATCACCTCTTCCTGAGCCTGTGCGCTTGCAAAAAGCGCACAGACCGCGAAAGAAGCGGACAGTAAATATTTCTTTAATTTCATTGTCCTTTTTCTTTATTGATTATCACAATTACTCAACAAATCGGTCTATCAATCAACTATTCTGAAGTAAACCTTCATTGTTGAAGTGAGGCCATGATAGTCAAGAGCCTGATAAACGATTTCGTAAGTATAGCCCTTAGCATTTGAGGGAACGGGGAGAGCAACGTGTACTTCGCTACCGTCAAATACGGTGTCGACATTACCGTCCTTGTTGGCGTTAGCGGTGTTCAGGAGAGCCTTAGCGGTGGCATCACCGTTCTGAGCGCTTACAGAGGGAGCATCGGTCTTCCATACGTTGGTTACACCAACGAACTTCTTGAAGCAGGGTGAAACAAGACCACCGTTACGGGTAGTAGCATAGAGCATGATAGCGTCACCACCCTTGTGGTGGAAGAATGAGGGCTCATTCTTGACACCTGACACGATGTGGAATCCATCAGTCTTATAGAGCAGGATGGGCTGCATGAAGTGGTTGGGATCCTCAAGGAAGCGGTTGATACGCTTAGCAAGATTATTGTAACCCTTGATAAAGTCGTTGAGAAGATCGAAGTAGTTGCCTACCTTGTTCTTGAACTGGCTGTTGATCTTATCAACCATATCCTTAAGGTTACCGTTGATCTGACCGCTAATCTTTTCCAGCAGGTCGTTAACCTGAGTCTGAATCTGTGCCTGAACGGCGTTAATCTCGTTATTAAGCTTTTTAGCGATTTCTTCATTCCAGCCATCAATGCTCTTGTTTACAGCATTTTCAATATCCTTGGCAAAAGTATCGGTATTAACCTTAACATTATCAAGGTGGCCGATAATCTGACCGGCATCATCCTTCACGTCAGCAGAAACAGTGACGTTACCCATATCGTCAAGCTTAATATTATCAAGGTGGATGGTAATATTAGCATCGGGAAGAACGATGGGTTCAATATTAATTTTGAAAGTAAAATCATCGGGGTTGAGGAAATCGAACTCGGTCAGAGGGCTAAGTTCACGGAGTGAACCGAGTGACTTGCCATAGAGAGTTGAGAAGCCAAGAGGCTTGAAGCAAGTAGCAGCGATGTCAGAGCGGCTGTATACGGCAGTAGTCTGGGGAAGACCGTTAGCGTCGTTATAAGTCCATTCGCTCTTAAGGGCGTTGGCAGGGAGGTAGCCGTCGAACTGATTGAAGAGCACGCTGGCAAGGTGGAGAAGGTCAGAGGGGTCAACTTCCTTGTTCTTCACGTCCTTGAGCACGTCCTTAATTGTAGTCTTAAGTTCGGGTTCGATATTAATTTTAACCTTGTAGATATCCTCGGGAGCGATAGTAGCCTGAGCCTGATAGAAACCGTTAGTTTCCTGTGAGCGGCTTAATGAGCTGAAGGTGAAACCGAAGCGGAGTTCATGATCGCACTTCTGTACGTTCTCGATCTTAACGGCTGACTCCTTGTCAAGAGTGTTTACGAGGCTAAAGGTCTTACCGGTGAGGTCAACAGTTCCGGGGTTGAGACGGAAATAAACAGTACCGGCGTTACCGGTGAAACCACCGTCACCTTCCTGACCCTGTACGTAGGTACCACCATACTGCTTGATAGTGGGGTTAAGGATCTGCATATCCTTTGAGGTCAGTACGGGATATTCAAGGTCACGATACTCAAGTGAGGTCGAAGCCGTGGGGAAGTCAATATCGCCACGTGATGCGACACCGTAGTAGGCCATGAGGAAACGTGAGCTGAGGCCGAAGGGTGATGAGAAGGTGCCGAATACAGGATTGTAGGTCGACTCAACGGTTATTGATGTGATCATAGCGTCAAGACGGCCTTCGATGTTTGAAAGCAGATTGTCAATGCGCTCGTTGATAGCCTTCAGCTCAGCGGTGTGCTCTATGATAGTAGCTTCGGCAGCAGACAGACGTGAAGCGAGATCCTCAACAGTGGTGTTGATGGTAGAGAGGCTATCGCTGAGGTTGTTAACACGACCGTAGAGAGCGAGAATATCATCGGCAACACCATGCATGCGAGTGGTGAGATCCTGTATATCCTTAATGTTCTGATTTACCTTACCGTCAAGGATAGCTAATGAGTCGGCAAACACCTGATGACGAGCTTCGTACTCCTCGCGAAGAGTCTGAAGGGTATTTGACAGGTTGGTAAGCATCAGCTCATTGTTCATGGCCATCGAAAGTGCGGTAGTGGCATTGCTCTTCACTGTGCTATAGTCACTCAGCATGGTGGTAAGAGCGGCAACAGTGGTGTTGAGTGAATTGATGCTCTGCTGTGCGTCTGTCATGAAGGTATTAACCTTACCTTCAAATGTCAGGTAAGCATTCTTGAGTGAGTCACAGTCAACAGTGCAACGTGCTGCGAGATCGTCAATCTGACCCTGAAGGTCGGCCATTATTGAATCAGCATTGTGCTGATAATCTTCGAGATCCTTGGCAGCTTTTTCGCTGTTAATTTCGATAGTTCTGCTGAGAGTAGTGATAAGGTCACGGAGTTCAGAATCAATTGAATCTACATACACCTTGTTACTTGAGGCAACCTCCTTAAGACCTCTACCAAGCAGATCACTGAGATTGTTAATCTGTTCCTGAAGAGACTCCCGATTAGTCTTAGCATCGGCAAGATCTTTAGCTATTTGTTCAATTGTACGCTCAATACCATTTACTGTAGCCGTATCAGCCTTTGCATCAAGATTTTGATTGAGAAGAGCGATCTCAAGATTTAATTGCTCCTGTAATGCATCACAGTGAGCCTTACAGGTCTTCTGGGCATCTTCAAGATTTTTAAGCTGATCTTCAAGAAGAGAAATCTGGCCCTTGAGATCAAGAATTCCCTGATTCACCTCTGCCTGATAGTCGTCATCAGTGTCCTTACAGGAGGTGAAAGTAGTACCCATTCCAACCGTCAAGGCGGCCGCAATGAATAATCCTCTAATGAACTTTCTCATTTTTAGTTAGTTAGGTTAGTATATATACGAAAGAATTAGCACTGTGGTTATTGGTCTCGATTGATAACGAATGTTATTTTTCGATAATGATTATGAATGGACATAATATTGTGGCAAAGGTATGAAACGTTTCTTAATTAACCAAATTTCAGCAAGATTAACCGCAAAATTATTCATAAGATTAACCGCAGCGCTCCGCGGAGACGTTAAAGTACGCAAATAAACCAATTTCCCCATCGCCACGCAATCAATTTCGTATCACTCTGCCCTACAACCTCTTACATCCATAACTGCATCCCCTCCCCTACAATTAGCAGCGGATTTAACACTGCTTTTAGCATAAATAGCCAAAGATTCGCTATATTTGCGCCTTATTATATATAATAAGTCATTATCACATATACACACTTACGATGATCCGTAGACATCTCATCACACTTTTGCTAAGTATCGGATCGGCTCTCTCCGTTTTCGCCCAGTCCACCCTGACAGAGGGTGAGACTTCACTTAGACCCGCCGAACAGCCTCAGCTCACGCTGAAGCCCGACCGTAATATATTCAACCACCTTTCGGTAGGCCTCACCGCAGGCTCTACCGGACTGGGACTTGATGTGTCGACCCACGTCACCGATTGGGTGCGCCTGCGCGCCGGTATTGACTGGATGCCCAAATTCGCGGTGCCCTTCAACTTCAGCGTCACCTCCTATCAGGACGGAGCCATCCATGCCGGAAATTTCGACCGCCTGCAGGGACTCATGTATGACTTCACCAAAATCAAGGTGGACGAGAAGGTCGAGATGGACGGTACCCCCAACCTGTGGAATCTCAAATTCCTTGTGGACGTTTATCCCTGGAAGAACGATCGCCGCTGGCGTATCACCGCCGGATTCTACTTCGGCTCAGACAAGGTGGGCCACGCCGTAAACACCATCAACGAATCACCCTCGCTCGTAGCCATCAACATGTTCAACAGCATGCGCGAGTACTTCCTCACCACCGACTTCATAGAGACTCCGATATGGGGCGACATGTATCTGCCGCCAAACCAGATTGATGCCGTGGTAGGCTATTTTGCAAACAAGGGCGAGATGGGCATACACGTGGGTGACTACAAGGAGCGCGACGCTAACGGCAACGTGGTGCCTTACATGATGAAGCCCGGCACCGACGGCAAGGTTCAGGCATGGGCCATTGTCAACCGTTTCCGCCCATATCTGGGCTTCGGCTTCGGCTCTCCGGTGGCAAAACGCCTCAATCTTGACGTTGACCTCGGCATAATGTTCTGGGGAGGACGTCCCACAATCATCACCCACGAGGGAGTGGACCTCACTCACGACGTAGAGAACATCGCCGGCCGTCCCGGTGAATACATCGACATCATCAAGAAGTTCACCGCCTACCCCGTCGTCACCGTCCGCCTCTCCTTCGACTGCTTCTAAGCTAGCGGTAGAGGCGCATGATTATCTGGTTGCGGTTGTTGACGCGGCCATACTCCACTTCATCCATTATCCTGTGCACGAGGAAGTATCCCAATGCCTGCTTGTTAGCGGGTATGCGTTCGTCATCATCCTCATCTTTAGACGAGCTGTCCTGAGCCTGTTTCACCTCAACCGTAGGGTCGAAGGGCACGCCGTCGTCCACAAGGCGCAGACTCACACTGCCATCGGAACTCAGCACGGAAAGGGTGATGGTGCCCTGACGGCGCTCTCCGGCATAGTTCTCGGGGTAGGCATTGGTCATGATGTTTGACACACCCTCCTCGAGTACAAGGTTAATCTTATGGGTGAGCGCCGAGTCCCATCCTGCACGTGTACTTATATCCTTGATAAAGATTGCCAGCTTGGGTATCTCACTCAGGCCGCTACTGATGACCAGTGACTCACGTATGGAGGGAGCGGATGACACCTGACGGAACGCCATGGCCATCACGGCGAGGTCGTCTTCTACCCGGGCATGGTCTATATGGTCAATCATGGCATTGAGGATACTGTTAACCACTCTCTTAAGCGACACATTATGGCTGCTCTCCAACACCTTTTCGATGACCTTGCAGAGGTCCTCGCGTGTCATGAGGCGCCCCATGTGGTCGCTGAGCTCGGCCGCATGGTCGTTGAAGCCCACCACGACATCGCCGGGATGAAGCATTATCTCCTCATTATAATAGTCTACGTCAAACTTCTCTCCGGCCACGGGCTGCATCATGCCCTCCAAGCGGTGGGGCTGATTCTCCTGACCGAAGATCACGGGCCACAGATGGCCGGCATTGCAATAGGTAAACTTGCCTGTGGCAAGCTCCAGGGCGCCCACAATCACCTTCTCGGTGAGGTTCATAGACTTGTTGTTACACACCAGATTGTTGATGGCGGAGACTATAGAGGCAGGCGAATCGGTCTGAATGACCGAGCTGCGGAAGAGACTCACCGTCATAACTACCATAAGGGATGACACAAGTCCCTCGCCGTTGACATCGGCAAGAATGAAGAACAGATGATCCTTAGTGGTATGAAAGTCATAGATAGTACCCGAAGGGGTAATACCCGACAGCATACGGCCATATATGTCAGCTTCGGGGCGAGTGGGATAAACCGGGAACGACTGAGGCAGCATACTCTTTTGCACCCTTCTGGCCATATCTATTATGGACTGTTCGCGTTCCTGGGTCTGCGTTACTTCGGTAAGCTCATTAACGTACTTGCGCAGCGAGCTCTGCATATCGTTAAACGCCTTGCGCATCTTGCCGAGATCATCGTTGGTATTTCTCTCGGGGAGAGCATAAGTAAAGTCGCCCGCAGCGATATGATACGAAGCCTTGACAATCTCCTCGAGGGGACGTGTGGTAAGCTTGACAATTATACGTATGATGACAGCCAGCGCCACAAGTCCTATGAACATGATGAGGAGCATCATCCACCCTACCATACCGAGGCGTTTTGTGACGGCGCTATAGGGGGTCACGCAAGCCACTGACCAACCCACAGAGGGCATAGGCACATAGCATATCAGGGTCTCTTCCCCATCGAAATCAATAAGCCTCGAACCGGTACCGCCGTTGAGCATGTTGCGTCCCACCTTTGCCAGGTCGGAACTATGCATCTCCCCTGCCCGCTCGAATATACCCTGTGTGCTCACCACATCGGCATTGGGGTGTGCAAGATATGTGCCGTCATCGCTCAGCACGAATATGAAGCTCTCGGGGTATGGTCGCAGGGCTTCAAGATCTTTAAGAAACTCCACGAACGACATGTCGAACATCATCACGGCTGACACGCTGTCATTTGGGTCCTTGATAGGGAGCGTGAAGGAGGTAACGAAAGCCTCCGTGCCGCCCGCATCGAAGTATGGGTCAACCCACTGCCCTTTATTTGCGGTCAGAGCCTCGGAGTACCACGGCTTTTCGGTATAGTCATACTTGGCGGGGTCAAACACTCGCTCGGTAAAACGCCCACCATCATTCTGCTTGATATATGTATATGACCTTTTGCCGTCATTCCTTGACGGAACGAGCGCGATACCTGCACCAACGGTATTGGTGTCGGCCAGCAGAAGCTCTCTAAGCATGTGCTTGAGAGAGTCGGGACTATCCTTTACGGTCATGACTCGCGACACATAGAAGCTCGCATTGCGGGCGGCATCGACCATCTGCAGGTCAACGCTGCGTATCACATCCTTAAGCATCAGGAGCGTGGTCTGCGATGCCTGCTCATAGTCGCGCTTGGAGTTGTAGTAATGGCTCACCGCAGCTATGGCACCGAACACCAATACACTCACCAGAGTGATATAAACATAGAGTCGGGTGGCAAAGGAGCTTAAAAGATTCTTCATGACCGGCGTAAAGTAAAAATGTTAGCGATAAAGCGGCCGCTGCGATCAAGGAGCCAGAGCACGAGCAGAGCGGCACAGATTATGACGGTAAGACCCAGAAACAAATCATATACATCCGGGTCAAGCGAGGCAAGGGAGTCTTCACCGGAATCCTCGCCCGATTCATCTCCGGAATTATCTCCTCGGTCAGCTATCTCCCTCAAATCCTGAGCGTCAAGTGAC
Source organism: uncultured Bacteroides sp. (assembly GCA_964571125.1). Lineage (GTDB taxonomy): Bacteria > Bacteroidota > Bacteroidia > Bacteroidales > Muribaculaceae > Paramuribaculum. Next base: position 1,809 of record CAZNBC010000014.1, on the reverse strand, counting down.
GAAAGGGTACGCTTCCACACTATCACTCCGTCGCGGAGATACACCAGCGACATGTTTCCTCGGGCCAACTCCTTGATAAGGGTAGGCTCGGCCGAAAACAGCGGATAGGAAGCCATGGAGAGGTCGGCCCACGAATCAAGACCCTCGGATGAAGCGCCTATGAGGGCCACCATAGTGCCACCGCGCGATTGTATATAGTCGTTGAGTTCGTTGAGGGCAAACGTATATGTCACGTCGGCACGTGTGAGGTCGGGGATAAGCAGCAGCATCTCCTCGCCATCGCCGCTCACCACCTCGGAGGTGATGTCATCGCCCTGATCCAGAATCACAAATTCCGTAGCGGAGTAACCTTCGGCGTCACGTCCAGAAGTCTGACGGCGATCAACGAAGGTCCAGTCATCGGAGGGGAGGCTGTCGGTGGTAAACGCACGCCGCTCTCCCGAGGGACTCTCGTAAATAAATTCAAACTCCACCGTAGCGTCATCCTCATCATCAGAAGCGGAGGCCACCAGCGAGGTGCCTACGGGGAATGAACGGAAGTCAATCATGGGCTGTATTCCGAAACCTACCATACCCACTACGAGTATATAGAAACTGAGTATGCCGCCCACGAGCCACTGCACCGGTATGCTGAACAGCCCCCTTACCCTGCGATTATATATGAGTAGCCACACGAGAAGTGCGGTGAGTGCAACATTTTTCCAAAACGTGGCGGCATTGGACAGGATAAGGAAGTCGCCGAAGCATCCGCAGTCGGCCACTGGCTCGCAAACATATATATATAATGTCAGGGGCAACAGGCCGCACATGACCAGTAGCAACAGCAACGGAGCCGACCGGCGGTAAAGCCCGAGCATCAGGAGGGAGCCAAGTACGAACTCGGCACCGGATATGAGCATTGAGGCTACGAGGACGAGGCTTCGCGGACACATCACGTGCCACACCCTGAGGTATTCCTCTATCTTGTAGATAAATCCCCAGAGGTCATCGGCCTTTGACAGTCCCGACACGACAAACAGCGCACCCACAAGGATGCGGGCCAGCCATACGGCGGTCACTGTCAACCCACGCGAATGCCACATCTGCCTCAGAGTCATCACTCGGTAAGTTTTATGATAGCGAAGACAGCGTAATTGATGATGTCCATATAATTGGCGTCGATACCTTCCGACACCACCGTGACACCCTGATTATCCTCTATCTGCTTGGTACGGGCAAGTTTGGTGAGGATAAGGTCGGTGTAAGAGCACACCCGCATACTGCGCCATGCCTCGCCATAGTCATGATTCTTGGCAAGCATGAGGGTGAAAGTCCTGTCGGCCCACTCGTCATAGAGCGCAAGAGCCTGCGCGGCGTCCATGTCGGGAGCGTCGACATAACCCTGCTGCAACTGTATCAGACCGACTATTCCGTAATTGACTATGGCAATGAATTCGGGAAGTATTCCCTCATCCACCATCGCCTCCCGAGCAGTCTCAAGGGTGCGTATGCGCTTGGCCTTGATATATATCTGGTCAGTGATGGAGCACGGACGCATTATGCGCCACGATGCACCATAGTCCTGCAATTTCTTCTCAAATATAGCGCGACACTGGGTCAGCGCCTCGCGAAATTCCAAAGCAGTGTTCGCCATCTTGACTGGTATTAGTTATATATAAAACACTCTGCCCCGTTGGCAACGATGTCGCCACGGGGCAGTATATAAGGGGTTTAGCTTATAGTCGCTTGATTACTTTTTCTTGCGTGCACCGTAGCGGCTCATGAACTTATCAACGCGACCTGCGGTGTCAACGAGTTTCTGCTTACCGG
>CAZNBC010000013.1:5377-13170 GCA_964571125.1 uncultured Bacteroides sp. | reverse complement strand
AGTAGTCTCCTGATTCTTCACAAGGCTCTGATAGGTTGTCTGGTTGGCGGCAAATTCGTCGGTATCAAGGTCAAATGCGGTGCAGGACATGTAGATGAATTCCATCAGGGTAGTGATATCCTTGGGAGTGGCTGAACCGCTCATGTCGAAGTAGTATGTGCCGGGGTCAACCGAGAAGCTTATCTGTTTGCCCTGGAGATACTTCTTGATGTCAGAGTGGTTGTAGTTGCCGAGGGCATAATCCTGGATTGCGATGGGCATGAACTTGATGTCGGCGGCGTAGCTGTCGGGGAATTGTGCGAAACCTGTTCCGTCAGAGATGGCTGCGAAGTAAATCTCGCTGTTGTTGAGGTCGGTCTTTTTCACCCATACCTTGGCGCCGTTCGAGAGTGTCCAGAGGGTGGCATCCCAAGTGGGATTAACCTCCTCCTTGACAATCTTACCGGGAGCGGGAAGCGCGGGAATCAGGGGTTCGGACTTCATCTCGTCCTTGTAGGCTTCAATTTCCTCCCCGTCCACAGCTGCGAGTGCATTAATGAAGTCTTCACCTGTGGGATATACTCCGGCTTCGTTGTCGGGCATCATTACAAGGAGTGCACGGTTGTCGGGAGTAACAGACTGAGCGATGAGGGCGTTAATCTGCTCCAGGGGTATCTGTGAGGCAACCATGGTACCTAACTGGTAGTCGATTTCGATGCCGGGGATAGGTTCCTTGCGGGTGAAGTTGCGCACATATTCGCGTGAGAACTGGTTGTTGAGGCGCTTGTCGCGTCCTTCGTATGACTTCTCGAGGCGGCTCTTGTACTCGTTCTGCGCACGTTCGTATTCCGATACGGTAAATCCACCACGGGCAGCACGAAGAAGCTCGCGGTAAGCGGCTGCGAGTCCGGCGGTGAGGCTTTCGGTGTCATTGGTAGCGGCTACTACGGTCATGGCTTCCTTGGTACGTGACACGACATAGTCGCCGAAGGATATCTGAGCACCGGCGAAGGGTGAGTCAGGTTTGGAGGCGATGTCCTGAAGGCGCTGATTGAGCATGTGGGAAATGGCATATTCAATGAAGTCCTGAGCATAGGCCATTGTGCTGTTGCGGTACATATCGGGCATGGGGTCGCTCTTGAACATGAGCTCTGCCACGTTCTGAGTCATCTCTTTGTCATGACCGATGGCGATGAGAGTACCCTCGGTGTCGGCAACGGGATAATACACACGCTCGGCGGCGTCGGGCTGCGCGGGTATGTCAGAGAAAATCTTCTTGATAGAGTTCTCGATACGGTCTACGTCGATATCTCCAACCACAATGATGGCCTGCTGATCGGGACGGTACCATTTCTCGTAGTAGTCACGCAGGTCCTGATAAGGGAAGTTGTCCACGATTTCCATGGTGCCGATGGGCATGCGGTAGCCGTAGCGGCTGTCGGGATAGAGATTGGGCAGAACTTCCTCAATGATACGGCTGCTTCCGTGGTTGCGGCTGCGCCATTCCTGATGAATCACACCACGTTCCTTATCTATCTCCTCGGGTTCGAGCAGAAGGTCATTAGCCCAGTCGTGAAGAATGAGCAGACAGCTGTCCTGAACACCCTCACGTGCCACAGGCACAGAGCTGATGTTATAGACGGTCTCGTCAATACTGGTATAGGCATTAAGATTGGTGCCGAATTTCACACCTACGGTCTCAAGCCATGAGATAAGGCTGTTGCCGGGGAAGTGGGTTGTGCCGTTGAAGCACATGTGTTCGAGGAAGTGGGCAAGACCACGCTGGTTGTCTTCTTCGAGAGCTGAGCCCACATTCTGTGCGATGAAGAAGTCGGCCTGTCCTTTGGGTAATTCGTTGTGGCGGATGTAATAGGTAAGGCCGTTTTCAAGCTTACCGACCCTGACATCGGGGTCAACAGGAAGCTGGGGTACTTGCGGGAGCGCTTTCTGTGAAAATGCTTTCATAGGCAGTAGGGCTGTGATAGCCAGAGCTGCCAATGAAATCAGTTTAAACATTCGTTTCATGTCAAACAAAGTTTGGTTTGTATAATGATTAAGTTTTGTCAGAGATAATGTGGCTTATTTTTAGACGCAGGAAGCCGGGAGAAAGTAACAGACTGTGCAGTTAAAGAATGTTAATGATATGTGTGCTTCCGACCTCCTTTGTCAGTTAAGCGCTGTGCAAAGGTAGTCAAATTTCGCTAATGCCGTCGTATCAGGCTTTTTATTCTCTAATCTTGCATTCCGGCGAACCATATGCGCCGAGCGATTGTTTGAAAAGTGAAGCCTCAAGGGAAATACTTCTCCCTCGGACTGATAAAACTTGTAATATCAAATAAATAACTTATAAAAACATGAGTACAGATACTGTAAAGAAAAGCATTAAAGGCACTCGTACCGAGCAGAACCTTGTAAACGCATACGTTAGCGAATCAACCGCCTACACCCGCTATACATATTATGCACAGCAGGCCGAAAAGGAGAAGTATTTCCCCGTACAGAAGATTTTCGAGGAGACAGCTGCCAATGAGCTTCATCATGCCAAGGTTTACCTCAAGATGTTTGAGGGTGGCTCACTTCCCTGCAAGGTTGAGGTAGACGTTGTGAAGGTGCTCGACACCGCTTCAAACCTTGAACTTTCCATCAAGGAAGAAAGAGAAGAAGGTATGGACGAGTATCTCGCTTCAGCCAAGGTGGCCGAGGAGGAAGGTTTCCCCGAAATCGCCGAGCATTTCCGCTCAATCGCAGCCATCGAGAAGCATCACATGGAACGTTTCGAACGTTATCTTAAGCGTGTTCAGGACGGCACACTGTGGAAGCGCGAGAAGCCTATCAAGTGGCAGTGTCTCGTCTGCGGATATATCTTTGAAGGCACCGAACCTCCTATGACATGTCCCGCATGTGATCACCCCTACCAGCACTATATGCCCCTGGATATGGATTAAGACCTAACTTTCCTTGGTTGAAGTTCTCCCACAGCTTTAGAGGAGTGTGGGAGACTCACTGAAGGAATACATATACCCCAAACAATAATCCCGAAAGCTTAATCAAGGCTCTCGGGATTACTGTTTTTGTGAGGTTATTCGTTGAGGTCACCGTGGGTGCGTAGCAGCTCAAGCGCACGTGGCAGGTCGGATTCGCGCACCATCATCCTTACGCCGCTGATGGCAGGATTGCCCAAGGGGTAGATGCTGGAAAACTCTGTGTTGGTAAGCATGCTGACTATTCCTTCCGATTCAAGCATCCCGGCCGCGATGGAAGCCGCCATCGGATTGTCAAACACGCAGGCAAGTACGAGAGGATTTTTCGTCATGTGTATGGGATTTAGGAGATGTGATTGATGCGGATTCAATGTATGTTTCTGCGGTTAAGTTCCGCCTGATACCTCCTCGCGTTGGCCAGGTGGGTGGAGTAGTCTACCGCAAAATTATGATAGCCCGAGAAGTCTTCCTTGGCACACATATATATATAGTCGTGCTCGGGAGCGTTGAGGACTCCGTCAATAGTTGTCGGCTGAGCTATCCTTATCGGGCCTGGAGGCAGCCCCTTGTTAAGATAGGTGTTGTAGGGCGACTGGGTGCGCAAATGCTCACCCTTGATACGCCGGAGAGTGAAGTCGCCGGTAGCAAACTTTACTGTCGGGTCGGCCTGCAGAAGTATGCCACGGTGCAGACGGTTGAGGTACAGTCGGGCAATCTTGGGCTGCTCATCACTTTTTGCGCTCTCCTCTTCGACGATGGAGGCCAGGGTTGCGACCTGTACGGGCGACAGTCCGAGTGATGAAGCCTTGGCACGTCTATCATCATTCCAGAAGCGGTCGCGGTACGAAAGGAGACGGCGGACGACCTTTGACGGTGTCGCGTTCCAGTACATTTCGTATGTGTCAGGAATAAATGCCGCCGGAAACTCCTCGGGTTTGAATCCTTCGGAGGGGAGTATGCTGTCGCATGCCGCAAGGAAGTCCTCAGCGGTACATTCAAGCGGTTGGGTAAGGCGCTCAGCCATCGGGCGCATGGTGCGGAGTCCGCGCAATGTGACCTTCACCGGTGTCTGCGCGCCATTCCTTATTTTTCGGGCGGTGGTGAATGCCGATTGTCCGTGAGGTATAAGATATGCTCCGGAGGCTGTGTTGGCATCCGACCCCATAATCTTCCAAAGAAGGTATACACGGTTGCCTTCGGCCGTGCCGAGGCTGTCGCGCAGCGACTGATGTATCTCAGCCGGAGTAGAGTCCGAGTGGATTTTTACCCACTTGTCAGGGCCATGATAGCCTATGATACCAAGCAGAAAGGCCGCCCCGCATAGGGCGACCAGTGTAAGGGTTATACCTATGGTCCATGCCACGCCCTTGCCAATGGGCTTCTTTTTGTTCCGTCGCTTTTTCCGGGTCGTCCGGGTTGACCGTTTGCCGTTGGGCGACGCAGGACGGGATGAACGTGCAGGGGTTATGTCTGTATTTCCTGATGTCATCGCTAAGTTTTTATCTCACAAAGATACTACTTAGCTTCCAAACGTGACGTGTCCGTGAAGTACTTTAGGATTATTTTACAGGATTTATTTTACGGGAATACCCTGACGCTGGAGAACGTAGTCAATGTCGGCTATCTCGTATTTAAGTATGTTATCCTTAATCTTTATGTCATCAAGATGCTTGATCGTAAGGTATCGCATCTCGAGTGCCTTACCCATCTGTGTCCGTATCTGATTGGCGATTCCGGGTGCGATGCTGTCAACTGCCGGTGCCTCGGTCCCTGAGAGAATATTGGTGGAAAGCACCACGGCATCCGGGTCGACCTTGACCTGAAGTGTGCGCGGGTCAAGTGCGATGGATATTTCGTCATCGTCAATGGCTCTCCATGTGCCGGAGATGGTGGCCGAACCTGAGGCAGTGAGGCTGAATGGCTGCACTATAGCCTCCGAGCCACTGATTGACCCGGTTACGGACAGGATAGAGCTTATGATGATATTTCCTCCATTGATTGAGTCGTTGCCGAGGAAATCGTATGTCTCGATTACTGTGGCTTCGCTGGCTCCGGACTGAAGGAGCTTTTCAGGCGCTCCGCTCCATGATCCTTCTATCTCTTTGGAAAGGCGCATCGCACCGTTGTCACAGGAAAAGAGTCCGATTGTTGCAGCTGCGGCAACTATCGAGAGGGTAAGCTTATTGATCATAATCGTGTGGGTTTTGTCTTTAGAATGTGTAACGTATTCTGTCATAAAAAGGTTCGTCATAGGTAAGGATAAAACTCACCCCGAAGTGAAAATAAAACGCGGGGTGGAAATAAAGTGGTAACTTTGCACATCTTTTCATGAATAAATGACTCATTCGGTTACATCTACACTTAAGCGGCTGAAGCCGTGGATGCTCCCCATAGCTATCGCCTTGGGCATGATTCTACACGATGTGGCAGGTAAATGGACCTTTCTCTCGCCATATCTGATTTTCATGATGCTGTTCATCACGTTCTGCCGTATCAATCCGGGTGAAATCAGGCTTACCCGACTGTCGCCTGCTTTGCTCGGCATACAGATAGTGGGGGCACTGGCGGCGTTCTATCTCCTGCGCGCTTATGATTTGGCGGTTGCACAGGGTGTGATGATATGTATATTGTGTCCGACAGCTACGGCGGCGCCGGTCATCACGGGTATGTTGGGCGGAAGTGTTCCTCGCCTTGTCACATATTCGCTCGTGAGCAACCTTGCGGTGGCTGTGTTATGTCCTTTTATCCTGCCTGTGTTCAGCGGACAGGAGATGGGGGCAGGGGAGATGCTCGACTCTTTCCGACGTATAGCTTTCAGCATAATACCTCTTATAGTATTGCCTCTTATCGCTGCCATGATATTCAGGAAAGTGGCCCCGAAGTGGCATCATGAGGTGAGCACCCATCAGTCCATAGGCTTTTACATGTGGGCCGTGTCCCTGCTGATTGTAGTCGGCTCGGCTGTAAGTTTCGTCATGAGCGAGCCTTGGGAAAGAGTTCCCGAGATGATTGTCATAGCTTTTGGCGCGGGTGTGGCCTGTGCGCTACAGTTCTATGCCGGTAGGAGAATCGGAGCATTGTGCGGTGATAAGATAGCGGGTGCCCAAGGTCTCGGACAGAAGAACACCGTGCTTGCCATCTGGATAGCCTTGACGTATCTTGACCCCATATCATCGGTCGGCCCCGCAGCGTATATCGCGTGGCAGAATACATTCAACTCCATCCAGATATACCTTCATGAACGCGCGTTGCGCAATGGCTGATCATGAAGTCCACGCAACCTTAGATTCACGGAGATTGTTATTTACTATGGATTGAAGATAAGGTAAAACAAGAAATTTTCCGAAGATATGGACAGTATGTATGAAATGCTTCTGACGCTCCCACTCTTTAAGGGGGTAAGTTTTAAAAGAATGTCAGAGATACTTGAGATGGTGCCGTTTCACTTTCTCAAATATCTGGCGGGGGAAACGGTGGTACAGGCCGGTGAGCCCTGTACGCATCTCAAGTTTGTCATATCAGGGTCGATACGCTCGTCAATCGTCAATGCCGACGGGCGTTTCAAGGTGTCACAGACTCTTCATGCCCCCGACATTATTGTCCCGGACTATATGTTCGGTCGTGCGACACGTTATCCCAACACCGCCGTTGCCATAGAGAGCGCCGGAATCATGCAGATTTCCAAGGCGGACTTCGTAAGGATTATATCTGAGGAAGATATTTTCCTGTTCAATTATCTGAATATGCTTTCAGTCAATGCGCAGAAGTCGGTTGACGGTGTCCTGGCCATCACGACAGGGTCGCTTGAAGAGCGCATCGCCTTCTGGATTCTCGCACTTTCGCAGAGAGGCGGCACGGATGTCGTGTTGAGTTGCCGTCAGAGAGATTTGTATGCGGTGTTCGGCACACCCCGCCAATCTTTCATCCAGACATTGACAAATATGAAAGAAAAGGGTATCATAGACTTTGACAACTCTGAAATAAGAGTGCATACACGTCAAGGCCTTATAGATACCTTGCTCCATTCCCATCCCGAAAACTAAACTGATGGTCTGTGGGTGGGTTGACCACATAAATGGAAGATTTGGCAAAAAAAATGTGACGTAAACAGCACGGTGTAGTGTGAAAAATTAGTAACTTTGCAGCCTGTTTGAACCGAAACGGCTCAGACAGATAGTTATAACATTGCCTGCTTATTAACTATGAAGCTATTACAAGCAAAACTTGCAAAATATACTGTCCCCCAGCAAGCCAAGGCTGCCGGCGTATATCCTTATTTCCGTGCTATTTCAAGTGAACAGGATCCGGAGGTGATTATCAATGGCCGTAAGGTGCTGATGTTCGGCTCAAACTGTTATACCGGTCTCGTCAACGACCCCCGAATCAAAGAAGCCGCTATCGAAGCTACCCGAAAGTATGGCACAGGCTGTGCAGGCTCCCCCTTCCTTAACGGTACACTTGACCTTCACAAGAAGCTTGAAGCACGTCTCGCAGAGTATATGGGAAAGGAAGATGTCATGATTTACTCTACCGGTTTCGGTGTAAATCTCGGCGTCGTATCTACCCTTACCGGTCGTGAGGACTACATTCTGTGGGATGAGCAGGACCACGCCTCGATTATCGAAGGCCGTCGCCTGTCGTTCAGCCAGTCGCTCAAGTATCGTCACAATGACATGGCCTCACTTGAGAAGCAGCTCCAGAAATGCGACCCCGATAAGGTGAAACTTATTGTCACCGACAGTGTTTTCTCTATGGAGGGCGACGTTGCCAATGTCAAGGAGATTACTCGTCTTGCCAAGCAGTATAATGCCAGTGTGATGGTAGACGAGGCTC
>CAZNBC010000013.1:0-5367 GCA_964571125.1 uncultured Bacteroides sp. | reverse complement strand
CAACTTCCTTCGCCACCACTCCCGCTCATATATCTTTACCGCAAGTATCACTCCCGCTTCTACGGCTGCTGCTTTGGCTGCCTTGGATATCATGGAGAAAGAACCCGACCGTCAGAACCACCTCTGGGAACTTACCAACTACGCTCTTGAAGGTTTCCGTGCTGCAGGCTTCGAGATAGGTCACACATCAACACCTATCATCCCCCTGTATATCCGTGATGACTTCAAGACCTTCGCCATCACCCGCGATTTGTTTGAGGAAGGCATTTTCGTCAACCCCGTCGTGACTCCCGCCGTGGCTCCTCAGGATACACTGATTCGCTTCAGCCTCATGGCAACCCACACTCGCGAGCAGGTGACCGAGGCACTTGAGAAGATAACCAAGGTGTTCCGCAAACATGGTATCATAAAGTAACCGCGGTAGTACCTCACCGTCGTTCCATATCATAACGCGGGGCTGTGTCGGAGCTGACACAGCCCCGACTGTTTATTAAGGCCGGAGGCGTAATTACCATGCAGTGAAGAGCTAAGGACAGGCACCTTATTTTATAGCACTTTTTATGAAGAAAATTTGTGCCGAGTCACACTATAATTTGTTATCTTCGCAGTGGGATTCCCGAAGCGGATTTCCCCTATTGAACTGAACATCCACTTTAATAATATTATGGTCTACAATTTTCGCCTCGTGTCTGACGAAGTCGACAACTTTAAGAGAGAGATAAAGATTGATGCCGATGCCACTTTTCTTGACCTCCGCAATGCCATTTGCGACAGTGTGGGCTATGATAAGGGGCAGATGAACTCATTTTTCCTCTGTGATGACGGTTGGGAAAAGGGTAAGGAAATAACTCTTGAGGATATGGGTACAGATTCTTCTGAGGACGTATATCTGATGGACGAATGTGTACTGAGCGATTATGTTGAGGATGAGGGTCAGCGACTTATTTTTGTGTTTGATTACCTCACCGACCGCAGTTTCTTCATGGAACTTAAGGAGACTCAGCCCGGCCGCTCACTGAAGGATCCCGTATGTACGGTATCTATGGGCAATCCTCCCGCGCAGTTCGTTGATCTCAATGAATTTGAGTCAAAGATTGATACCAAAGCCGCTCAGGTTGCTGCCGCTCAGGAGATGGATGAAGACTTCTACGGTAGCGATCAGTTTAACGAAGATGAGTTTGATTCCGAAGGTTTTGATGAAATGACCTTCGACGATAATCTCTGATTCGTCAGCTCCTCTGGAAAGCGTTCCTCACCCTTCTCAAGGCTAATATTTTACTTCGCTCCGTCATTTTTATCCCGCCTTCCATCTTGTCTTCCAATCAATACCACCTTTTTTGTTATGAACCGCAGGTTCCTCTTTACCTCAGTGATGGCTGCCGCAGTTGCGTCGGCTTTAGCTTCTGATCCGCAACTCTCCGGCACTCTCATGAGCAGTAGCTCTGGAACCTATACTCACGATGCTTCGAAAGTCTGTGATGGTAACCCCGGTACATATTTTCAGGTTTATTCCAATGGAAGCAATTATAGCCGCACATGGATCGGTTACGATCTTGGCGAGCCTCATGTCATCACTTCGGTGGAGATAGCTGCCGCCAGGGGATATGAGGACAGGTTGGAACTGGCTATCATCGAGGGTGCCAATTCCAAGGATTTCTTTGATGCCATGCCGATAGCAATGGTGCGTCAGACTATGACTGGCGGTGAAATAAACAATCTTGAGGTAAACTGTTCGCGCGGTTTCCGTTATGTCAGGGTCATGGCTCCGGCTAATAAGGGATGTACTGTAGCGGAGCTGAGTTTTTTTGGCCACAGTGGTGAAGGAGATGACTCACAGCTGTTCCAGATTACCAATCTTCCTACCGTGGTGGTCAATACTGAGGAGATGACCGAGATATTGAGCAAGGACCACAGGGTCGGAGGGCAAGTCTATATCATCTCTGATGAGGGCCGTACGCTTCAGACGGAGAAAGATACCGAGGTGAAAGGCCGTGGCAACGGTTCATGGACCTTCCCCAAAAAGCCTTACAGACTTAAGTTCAACAAGAAAAACCATGTGCTTGACTCTCCCGGTAAGGCAAAAAAGTGGACACTGATTAATAACTATGGTGACAAGGCGCTGATGCGCAATAAGCTCGCTTTTGATTTCAGCCGGGCTATGGATATGGCCTACACTCCCTACTGCCGTTTCGTCGATGTGGTGATGAACGGCCAGTATGAAGGTTCATACCAGCTCTGCGATCAGGTAGAAGTAAAGAGCGAACGTGTCGACATCACGGAGATGACTCCCGAAGATATTTTCGGAGACAATCTTACCGGAGGTTATTTCGTAGAAATCGACGCCTATGCTCCCGAAGAAGAATCATGGTTTCGGTCGGTCTACGGACAGCCTGTCACTATCAAGTCGCCGGATGAGTCTGATATAACAGACGAGCAGTTCTACTATATCCAAAACCATTTCAACCTAATGGAGAGGAGTGTGATGAGCACTTTCTCGGATGATGCCGACGGCGGATATACACAGTATCTTGATTTGGACGCATTCCTGAAGTTCGTGATGATTAACGAACTGGCGGGCAACCCCGACGTTCTTTGGTCGGTGTACATGTCAAAGGAGCGCGGCGATGACCGCTTCATCACGGGGCCGGTATGGGATTTCGACCTCGCGTTTGAAAATGATATGCGTGTCTATCCTATGGCTACGATGGAAGACTATATCTTTAACTACAATGTGCAGATGGCCTCAAAGCAGACTCGCAGTATGGCCTCGCGTATTGTAGAGGAGGATGCCAATGCCAAGACTCGTCTGACCGATTTGTGGACAAGGGCGCGTCTTCTCAATAATCTCACGTACGAGGCTGTATGCGATTCGATTGACCGGTATGCGGCCGAGCTTGACGAGTCGCAGGAACTCACATTCCGCCGTTGGCCCATACTTGATAAGAGAGTTCATCAGAATCCTTACGCGCTCGGCTCGTATACGGCCGAAGTTGAACGAATCAAGGATTTTCTCAGGGAGCGTTTTGATATCCTTGATGAGCGTTTCGGTATAGATACCACCGTCGGTGTCGTGGCTCCGTCAAGTGACAACGCGGTGAAAGAAACCGTAGGCTATTTCGACTTGCTCGGACGTCGGGTGTCGGAGCCTGCCTCAGGGTTCTATATCGAGCGATTCTCAGACGGCTCTGCCATTAAGCGTTTTAAGTAACTCCTATATATCCCTAATCTCCTCATTTTTATTCCCTCCTATGCAACCTTTCGTTCATCTTCATGTTCACTCACAGTATTCTCTGCTTGACGGACAGGCATCTATATCCGCGCTTGTCGACAAGGCTATAGCCGACGGTCAGAAAGGGCTTGCCGTGACTGATCATGGCAATATGTTTGGCATAAAGGAGTTTTTCAACTATGCCAATAAGGTAAATGGCAAGACCAAGGGGAAAATCAAGGATACCCAGGCTCTGATAGAGCAGGCTAAGGAAGCCGGTAATACCGAGGAGGTGGTCGCACTGGAGGCAGAACTGGAGAAACTCAAGGGAAAGATATTAAAGCCGATTTTCGGCTGTGAGATGTATGTGGCTAAGGAATCGCTGCGCACTCAGGTTGACAAGCATGACGGAGGCCGCCACCTCATAGTGCTTGCCAAGAATGAGAAGGGGTACCACAACCTCATTAAACTCGTGTCTCAGGCGTGGACCGAGGGTTTCTACCGTCATCCACGTACCGATAAGGAGGCGCTCGCGGCACATCGCGAGGGGCTTATCGTGGCCTCGGCATGTCTCGGCGGAGAAATCCCTCAGCTCATAATGGCCGGGGAGATAGAGGAAGCCGAGAGACAGGTGCAGTGGTGGAAAGAGACCTTTGGCGATGACTATTATATAGAGATACAGCGTCACGCCACCAATGCTCCCGGAGGTAATCGTGAAACATACGAGGAACAGAAGAAGGTCAACCCCGAGCTGATACGCATAGCCCGTAAGTATGACATAAAGATCATAGCCACAAATGACGTACATTTCGTAAACGAACATGACGCTGAGGCTCATGACCGTCTCATATGCGTGAGCACCAATAACTATGTGAGCGACGCCGACCGCATGCACTATACCAAGCAGGAGTGGATGAAGACTCAGGAGGAGATGAACGCTATCTTCAGCGACATCCCCGAGGCGCTGTCCAATACTCTCGAGGTGCTTGATAAGGTCACGACCTACTCGATAGACCATCCGCCCATCATGCCGTTCTTCGACATACCCGAGGAGTCCGGCACCGAGGAGGAATACCGCAGCCGACTGACACATCAGCACCTCTTCGATGAGTTCACTCAGGACGAGAATGGCAATGTGGTGCTCTCAAAAGAGGAGGCCGAGAAGAAGATAGAGAAACTTGGAGGTTATGACAAGCTTTACCGTATAAAATTCGAAGCCGATTATCTGAAGAAACTTGCCTACGAGGGCGCGAAGAGGAGATACGGTGACCCTCTGAATCCCGAACTTGACGAGCGTATAAAATTCGAGCTTCACATCATGAAGACCATGGGTTTCCCGGGATACTTCCTGATAGTGCAGGACTTCATAGCGGCCGCGCGTGAACAGCTTGGCGTGAGCGTAGGCCCCGGTCGTGGCTCCGCAGCCGGTTCGGCTGTGGCATACTGTCTGGGTATCACTCAGATTGACCCCGTGAAGTATGACCTCCTGTTCGAACGATTCCTTAATCCCGACCGAATATCCCTCCCCGATATTGATATCGACTTCGACGATGACGGGCGTGCCGACGTGCTCCGCTACGTGACTAATAAGTATGGCGAGGAGAAGGTGGCCCATATTATCACTTACGGTACGATGGCCACTAAGAGTGCCATCAAGGATGTGGCGCGCGTGGAGCAGTTACCTCTCTCTGAGAGTGACCGTCTGTGCAAACTTGTACCCCGACACATGCCCGTAGTAAATGGCAAGGAACTTAAGCTGACGCTTGACAACTGTCTGAAACATGTGCCGGAGTTTCAGCAGGAGTTGCAGAGTCCCAACCGTCTGATTGTCGAAACGCTTAATTATGCGCGTGAACTTGAGGGTAATGTGCGCAATACCGGCGTGCATGCCTGCGGTGTTATCATCTGTCGTGATGACATCACCGACTGGGTACCTGTCTCCACCGCCGTAGATAAGAGCAGCGGTGCAGACTCCAAGGAGAAAATCATAGTGACGCAGTATGAAGGCCGTGTCATTGAGGAGACCGGACTGATTAAGATGGACTTCCTCGGCCTTAAGACACTGTCAATCATCAAGGAGGCTGTGGCCAATATCAAGCGCACTACCGGCAAGGATATAGATATAGACGCCATAGATATTGAGGACCCCAAGACATATA
>CAZNBC010000012.1:7297-13936 GCA_964571125.1 uncultured Bacteroides sp. | reverse complement strand
AATCATGGGAAAAATTACAGCCACCATACTCACCTTCAATGAAGAGAAGCGTATCGGAGCCTGCCTTGACTCTCTGCGCGACATCGCCGACGAGATAATCGTGGTCGACTCCTTCTCTACCGATCGCACTCTTGACATCTGCCGCAATTACGGATGCCGCATCACTCAACGGCGTCTTGCGGGATATGGTGCCCAGAGACAGTACGCCACTTCGCTCGCCTCATATAGCTACGTGCTCGCCATTGATGCTGACGAGGTCTTGTCCCCGGCGTTGCGTCAGTCTCTCATCAATCTCAAGAAGCGTCCCTTCGAGCATAGGGTCTATGCCTTCTCCCGCCTCAACTTTTTCTGTGGTCAGCCCGTGAAGAGATGCGGATGGTACCCCGACTTGCAGATACGTCTGTTTGACCGCCGCTATGCCAACTGGAATCTCCGCGATGTGTCAGAGAAGGTCATCTTCCGCGATACGGTGCGTCCGGCTGTCATTGATGGTGATATACTTCACTATCGCTGCGATACCCCCGAAGAATTTCATGCCACGGAGCGTCATCATGCTTCGATACGGGCCAAGGTTCTGGCCACGCGTAACGACTCCATCCACCCTGTTCGTCCTTTCTATGAGGGCTTGAAGGAATACCTCAGATGTATGATAGGTCAGGGTGCATTTCTTGATGGAAAGGCGGGTCGTTCTATCGCAGCTTCGCGCTATCACTCCACCCTCCTTGCTTTCAGAGTGGCACGACACTTGCTTTCCATGTCTTCATCGGAGACCATGACAGGATCTGAGAGTAACAACGACAAATGATCCTGCACCGATGAAAATATTTCAGCTCATAGATTCCTCCATGACGCAGGAGATGCGTGATGAAGCCCTTTCGATGGCCTGTGCGCTAAAGTCGAGCGGCAATAGAGTGGAGGTGTTTCATCGGCTTGAGGAGGAGATGATAGCCCCGTTTAAGGAGGAGCATGTACACAAAAATGATAACGATGGTATCACTGCAGGCGTTGACCGCGGCGGGTTTAAAGTCCGCCGATGCCGTCTTGGCGGGTCGCTTGACTTCATAAGTCCCGTTATTATTGCCAGAGATATCTACAAGGATGACGCTGTCGTGATACAGGTGTTTTCCACTGACACTCTCTTGTGTGCCGCGCGTGTGCGTCAACTCGCTCCCGATGGCGCGCGGGTAGCTATCGTGTTTCATTGCGGGCGCCGTATGCCCGACTTTACACGTCCCACACGTCAGCGTCTTGCTGACGAAGTCAGTGCTTACATATTCTCGTTTGCCGACGATGCACGTCGTTTCAGCGAAGCTATGCCGGACATCCCGTCCGACCGTGTGTGCGTGGTTGCTCCCTCTCTGTTGCAGGATATCCCTCTCCCCTCCCCTGCCCGCGTCCGTGACGCCGATGCGTCATTCACCGTGCTCTTTTATGGCAGCATCCTCCCCGCCAAAGGACTTGACCGGTTGATCGCGGCCCTTGAGAATATGACTTCCGAAAAACTGAAAGTCATAGTGGCCGGTACGGGCCAGGGACGCGATGTCATGCCTATTCTCCGACGTACGAGAGCTTCGGCTGTAGATTCGATGATAGACTGGGCCGGAGATCCGCGCGATCCCCATACGGTCATCGCCGGGGCAGATGTCGCGGTGTTCCCCTCCGTGACCGAGTGCGACGACTACCGCCCCATGCTTATGGCCATGCTCCACGGCCTCCCCGTGATAGCATCCTCCCGCTCCTCCGCTCCACAGATCTTTGAAAGTGGCGAGCGGTTTATGACTGTTGATACGGACAATCCCGATTTGTTTGCCGAGGCTATAAGGAATGTCATGAATGATCACACCCTGCGTCAACGTCTTTCCACGGCGTCCTTGTCGCGCTATTCTGAAATGTGTGGCACCAACGATGCTGCCACACGTCTCGAATCCATTTATATATCCTTACTTAATTACTCAAAATGAAGTCACGCCGCTGCGGTCGGTTTACGGCCAATATATATGTCGCAACGCTATACCAGCTGTTGCTTTCCATTCTCTTTCTGTGGGGCACACGTTTTATTTTTGCTGCATATAACGCAGATACCGTATCGGTAGACTCCGTGGGTGACCTGTTGCTGCTGTCGTTCTATGGACTGCGTTTCGACCTGTCGGCAGTAGCCTATTTCAACAGCCTGTTCATTGCCCTTCGCATACTTCCTTTCAACTTTACCACCCGCAAGGGGTATCTTTGGTTTACCGATGCCGTATGGTACCTCGCAAACTTCATAATGATGGCTGTCAGCATCGCTGACATACCTTTCTTCCGTTTTACGGGAGCACGTATGAGGATGGCTACAATAGATACGGTCATCACCGACCCGCAGATAGCGGATATCATCTTCTCCTATGCCGGACAGTACTGGTGGGCCTTCCTGTTAGCCTTACTTTTCTTTGCCGTCATGGTGTGGTGCTACCGCCGTGTAATCATCTACCCCGTTACTTTAGGTCTGCTGAAGAATAAGGCGCGTATTGCCGCGCGAATAGGGTTGTTTGTGCTTTTCGGGGCGCTTACCTTCTGCGCTATGCGCGGGCGTGTAGGTGCAGGCAAGCCTCTGGCTATACCTGATGCCATGTGGTACGTCAAGACTACACCGCAGATCAATGTCGTGCTCAACACCCCCTACACCATCCTTCGGTCATTAGACCGTGTACACTCCAACAGCGAACCGCGCTATACGTTCTTCTCCGATGAAGAGCTTGACCGCATACGCACTTCGGTTCATCTCGGTGACTCCACCTCCCGTCCGATAGAAAAAAATGTAGTTATAATAATTATCGAAAGTGGCGGATCAAACTTCATAGACGGGCTTAATATGGTGGATGGTGATTCGGCCATGCATCTGATGCCCTTCCTTGATTCGCTTGTGCCGAAATCACTTGTAGCCGTGCATAATCTGGCTACGGGACGCGCTTCATGCGGCGGTGCTACAGCTGTTCTTGGTGGTTTTCCGGCTTTCGATCCTTTCTACTATATGCTCTCCACCCACAACAATAATATCCTTGACACTCCCGCCTTTCTGTTGAGGCGTTACGGATGGTATTCAGCATTTTTCTACGGATCCAACCACGGTTCTTTCAACGTTGACCAGATGGCTGCCGCCGCAGGATATGAGCATGTGTATTCGCGTGAAGAATACGGCTATGCCAAGGACTTCGATGGCAGATGGGGCATTTTCGATGAGCCTATGGCCCGATATGTCATCAATACTATCAACGACATGCCTCAGCCCTTTATCGCGTCTTGGTTCACCATCTCGGCTCACGGGCCTTTTACCATCCCCGATGACTATGACACCTCCGTGTTCCGCCATCCGGAAGTATCACCGGAGCGAGGGCTTGAGTATACTGATCGTGCTCTGGCATTATTCTTTGCCGAAGCCTCGCGCCAACCTTGGTATGACAACACTATCTTCATCATAACGGGCGACCACGGCAACCGCGATTTCAAGGGTACGATTTATGATACTCCCTGGATTTTTCATCATATCCCCCTGATAATCTTTACCCCCGACGGTAGCATAGCCCCGCGGCGTATTTCCGATCGCGTAATGAGTCAGTTTGATATCTCCGCCACACTGCTGTCGCTGCTTGAATATCCTGATGACTATGTGTCCGTAGGCACCGATCTGTTTGATGATTCGCGTCCTCATTACGGTATATTCCGCTTTGCCGACCGTTATTATGTCTTTTCGCCCGAATATGGAGCGGTAATAAGCCACGACGGTAACCGTATAGAGGAATTCTACGCGGTTGATGAGGATCAGACCATGTCATCACCCCTCTCCGAGCCATATCCCGCTCAGGCCGATACGATGCTCGTGTGGACACGTGCTTTCCTTCAGGATTACACTCACCGTTTGCTGGACAATCGTCTCTACCTTGACACAATCTCTACACCAACCGTACCAACCAGGTAAAGAATCGGATTATGCAACGGGAATATATCGAACTCAATCCTTCATTGTCAGCCTCTCAGGCTGAGGTGGGTAAGCGTATATTATCGTCACTGCTTGCCGAGGGGTTGCCTCCGGAGGCACACGAGGTGTATCGCGGACGTAATGTCGTGGTAAGTCTTGACGTTGAAGGGCTCTCCCTGTCGCCACTGAACATAAAGGCATTTCGCCGTCCACATATCGTAAACCGTATTATCTATGGCCATCTGCGTCAGTCAAAGGCGCGTCGGTCATTTCTCAATGCCTTGACTCTGCTCGAAAAGGGCTTCAATACCCCGATGCCGATAGGTATGTGCGAGCAGTCTGACGGCCTGCTGCTTGGCAGAAGCTACTACGTATGCCGCCATCTCGCGTTTCCCACGCTCAGAGAAGTGGAGCGCAGTGAGCAATGGCCGGAAATCATGGATAGTCTCGGTGTGGAGATGGCTCGTCTTCATCGTGAGGGTGTGTTCTTCCGTGATTTTTCACCCGGAAACATTCTTGTCGAAAAGCACGCCGGTGGCTACAGCTTTTACTATATTGACTTAAACCGTATGGAGTTCGGTGTGACGTCGCGTTACAAGCTTATGAACATGTTCCGCGCGGTTATCTATTATGATCCCGCAATGAAGCGATTGGCCGAGAGCTATGCCGTGGCCATGGGTCTTGACCCGGATTCCACTGCTGAAGAAGCATTTAAGCGTCGCCATGATTTTGGGGCGTACCTTGAACGTAAACGTGCGCTGAAAGCGCGTATAAAAGGCCGTACGAAATGAAAATCATACACCTCATAAGCAATCCCGTATGGGGAGGAGGCGAGCGCTATGTGCTCGACCTCTCCACCTCCCTGATAGCTGATGGCCATGAGGTCACTGTTGTTACACGCCCCATCGAGGCCGTGCGGGCTCCATTCGTACGTGCGTCGGTTCCTACCGTGACCATGCCTCTTATGGAGAAATTCGGCGGGATATTTGATTTCTCCTCCCGCCGCAGGCTGTCACGTATGTTCAACGATGCAACGGCTCAGGGTAATCCGTTGGTCGTGCATGTCCACAACTTCGGTATGGCCCGTCTGGCAGTTGCTGCCCGTAAGCGCTCTGCCCGCCCCGACCTTGTTAAAATAGTCTGCACGCGCCATCTTGTGCGCCCCGCAAAGACATCGGCCCGCTATCGCAGACTATATCGTGAACTTGATGCCATAGTATTTGTGTCGCGCATATCCCGCGATACTTTCCTTTCCACTGACCCAAATCTGCCCTCCGGATGTTTATATGTAGTGCACAATAGTGTCCGGCTACCTCAATCAATGGAATTGAAGCCGGTGGAAGTGTCGGAGTCAACGGAGCCATTCAGCAGTGCCAATCCGCTCCGTTTGCTCTATACTGGCCGTCTGGCTCCCGAAAAGGGTGTTGAGGTGCTTTTAAAAGCTCTCTCAGAGCTTCAGAGTACGTCGGGAAAGTCCTGTTGGACACTTACCCTATGCGGAACCGGCGCGCCCTCCTATGTGGATTCTCTGCGCGATATGGCCGTGAGTCTCGGCATAGATTCCCGCATTGACTTCGCGGGTCATGTGGCTGATGTGTTCCCGGTGATTGACCGTCACGACCTTGGTGTACTTCCAACCATAGTTGCCGAGGCATGTGGACTGAGCGTCATAGAGTGCCTGTCACGTGGTGTACCGGTTGTGGCTACCTCCAACGGGGGACAGGCCGAGTATCTTCACGACGGTACTGACTCGCTGCTCGTGCCTCCGGGTGATGCTGACGCCTTGGCCGAGGCTATCGGTTCGCTCATCAGTGACCGTGCACTCCTTGAGCGTCTGTCAGCCGGTGCGCTTGCCACATTCCGCTCCTCACTCTCCTACTCGCATTTTTATCAACGCATACTTGAAATATATACTGACCTCATATGACAGATTCACTATCGATATACTGCCTCAATACCGGACGCAACATAGAAGTTGCCGGCGGAGAGTCGTTGCTTGACCTTGCGACCCGTATAGGTTCCGAACTTCCATTCGTGCCCGTAATGGCGCGTGTCAATAACAAATCTGAGGGTCTCGGTTATCGCCTCTATGCGCCCAAGCAGGTGGAATTTATACCAGTGACCTCCCCGGCCGCACAGCGTGCATATATCCGTTCGCTCTGTATGCTGCTGTATAAGGCGGTGAGCGAACTGCTGCCCGGCGCTACGCTGCGTATCGAACATTCCATATCGCGTGGCTATTACTGTCTTCTCTCCGGGGCCGAACTGACACTTGATGTGATAACCTCGCTGCGTGAACGTATGCACTCCCTCGTGGGCCAAGATTTGCCCTTCAAACGTCATGAGAAGCCGACAAAGGAAGTTTGTGATATCTTCCAACGTCAAGGACTTGACGATAAGGTGATGCTCCTTCAGTCGCTCCATGAACTCTATACCGTTTACTACACCCTTGACGGTCTGGCTGACTACTATTACGGTTGCCTCATGCCATCTACGGGATGTCTGAAGGTGTTCGATCTCATACCCTACCGCGACGGCATGCTGCTCACGGGCTTTGATTCCGCTCATCCTGATGAAACTCCCGTGCCGGTGGCCCAACCCAAGATGTTTGACGCCTATAAGCTCTATCTGCAGTTCAACAGTATCATCGGTGTACGCAACGTTGGTGAGCTTAACCGCTGCGT
>CAZNBC010000012.1:0-7197 GCA_964571125.1 uncultured Bacteroides sp. | reverse complement strand
TTCGTTGACCGGGCACACACCCCGCTGGATGAGGATGGCGAGCTTGACTACGAATCACTCTACGCGCTTGACATCAAGCAGTTCAATGCCGACCTGAACGCCCTGCTGCGTGGTGAGGAGGTAGAACTCCCCTCATATAATTTCACCAAAGGAATGCGCGAATACAAGGGCAACCGCATAAGGCTCACGGACAATTCCATACTCCTTATCGAGGGCATACACGGCCTCAATCCCGAGCTTACCGCCTCGGTGGAGGAGCGTATGAAGTTCCGCGTATTCGTGTCGGCGTTGACCACCATATCGCTTGATGACCATAACTGGGTGCCCACGACAGACAATCGTCTGCTGCGCCGTATCATCCGTGACTTCAAATATCGCGGCACTTCGGCTACCGACACCATTAAGCGTTGGCCCAGTGTGCGCCGTGGTGAGGAAAAGTGGATATTCCCTCATCAGGAAAATGCTGACGCTACGTTCAACTCCTCGCTGCTTTTTGAGCTCGGAGTGATGCGTAAGCGCGGTGAGGAGATACTCAGCCGTGTCCCCCGCGACATACCTGAATATGCCGAGGCATACCGTCTGCGTAAGTTCCTCAGCTATTTCCTTGAGATTTCCGAAGATTATCTGCCATCCACATCGCTGCTCCGTGAGTTCCTCGGAGGCTCATCCTTCAAGTATTGATTCATGCTACGTGTCCCCCGTCTTTTACTGACACTCCTCCTGATTGTATCTTCATTTGCACAGGCATTGAGTGCCTCAGCCTCTGATGTACGCATACACAGGCTCATGACCTACAATGTGCGCAACGGTATGGGCATTGATGATTCCGTATCGGTGCGCAGGGTCGCTGACGTTATCCTCCGGCAGACTCCGGAGATTGTGGCCGTGCAGGAACTCGACAGTGTTACGGGACGCTCAAAGGGGCAATATGTCCTTGGTGAACTCGCTGAGATGACCGGCATGTACCCATGCTATGCCCCTGCGATAGACTATGACGGAGGCCGTTACGGGATAGGTGTACTGTGTGCTGTGGAGCCGTTGTCGGTGCGCCGTTACGCACTTCCCGGTGAGGAGGAAGCCCGTGCGATGATTGTGGTGGAAATGCCTGATTATATGTTAGGGTGCACTCATCTGTCGCTTACCGAGGCCGATCGTATGCGTTCGCTTGACATCATACGCCGTGTGGCAGCAGATGTAGAGAAGCCCTTTTTCATAGCGGGTGACTTCAATGCTCACCCCGATTCGGAGTTCATCCGGGCTATGCTTGCCGACTTCACTCCGCTCACCGACCTCAGTGTGCCGACCTTCCCGGCCGATAAACCCGAGGAAACCATTGACTACATCATGCTGTACACCCCATGGCTCAGCGACGATGTGCGGGCCGCAAGTATGGTCATTGACGAGCCATCCGCTTCAGATCACCGTCCTGTCGTAACAGCGGTTACGTTGCCCGGTAATTTACCACCTACCTCAAAATTTACCACCAATTAGGTGGTAAATTGGAGAATACTTAGGGCTTCACAGGATGCTCTTTATTGAATCCCCTGCCATAGGAGATGGTATTCTTGGCATTGACGAGCCATCCTCTTTTCTTTCCTTCGGGTCGGGAAATATATCCTTTTTCTGCCAGAGTGTTGATTTGCTTCTGTATGGCGGATCGATTTATACCAAGAATCTGTGCCATGTTATCCAATGTCATGTTCTGATCTGATTGCAACAGTGACAGGATTTTCCCCGGGGTATCCGTTGAAAACTTCACAATTTCGCCATCGTACCACCATGACAAATTCTTATCTGTGGAAACAAAGGATATGTAGTCGTAGACATCACTCAAAAGAATCTTTTTCATGTGTTCGACGAAGGGCAAAATCGAATTATAATCAGCATGTGCGCCATCTGAAGGGACTGGGCCTACATTAGCGTCAGCTTGCGCAAGAGCTGTTAAATAGGATGCTTTATTCTTTGTTTTAACCACCAACATAGGCCAATCATGTTGCTTCAATATATAATTGACCAATAACCGGGCAATACGACCATTTCCGTCTTCAAAAGGATGGATTCGGATGTATCGGTAATGAAATATTGCTGCCAGTTCAATAGGTGTATATTTTTGTGATGTAACCGCCTCATTGTACCACTGAACCAAATCCGACATCAAAGCCGGAGTTTCCTCCGGTGTAGCATAGTAGAACATGGTTCCGGCCGGAGTCTTGACAGAATTAGGTCGAGTCTTATAGATTCCCGCATGAACAGTATAACTGGTTATGACACCGGAGGGTGACTTTACAGGAACTTCATAATCCTCACGTAACATAACCTTATGGAGTTGTCTTATGAAGGCTTCGGTCATCGGTTTCCCACTTGTAGCTTCATCAATCATAAGATTCAGGCACAGATTATGAGCCTTCATTTCCTCAAAATCTCTCATCGGAGCATTGCCAATGACCTCTCCAAAAAGAAGAAGAACCTCTGTCTGCCCATACGTAAGGGTATTGCCCTCAATATGGTTACTATTATAGTTGAAGTCAAGCATAAACTTGTTCTGTAATCTCAGAGTGTCCATTTCAGACAAAGGTTGCATTGACTTCCATTGTTCTATCTTATTCTGAAGCTCCATTTTCTGATGTTACTATTTATCGGCAAAGTTAACGAATTTACCACCTACCTCAAAATTTACCACCAATTAGGTGGTAAATTTAGTTTGTGACTGCTGTTTCCCTTCCCGGTACTTCTCGTAGGTTTTCACGAGGCGAAAGTGGCGGTAGATAGAGTCGTTTTTGGCGTTGATGTAGCCTTCGATGCCTTTGCGCCAGCCCCCTTTGAGTAGGTAAGCCTTGAAGAATCGCCACCAGGGCTCCCACCACAGTTGCCAAAGCGTCACGCGGTGTATGCCTCGCTTGACCAGTTCCGCCGTGGTGTAGCGGTTGATACGGTCAATCTGTGATACTACAGAGGCTGGATAGTGGTGCAAGGCTAATTCCGTGCGTTCCTGCGGAATATGTTCCGTAGGGCCGTTGAGTTGAGGTGTGGAGTGAATTTCGGGAGGCCAGACCGTACCCTCACGACGCATGAACCGTATCTGATAGTCGGGATAGGTCGCTTTGTTCCATTTGCCGAGGAAATAGTTCTTGCGTGGTATCCATATCCCCACGGTGTCGCCACTGTGGGTGATGAAGTCGTAGAGGTATTCGCGCAGTTCGGGTGTCACAATCTCGTCGGCATCCACAATGAGTACCCACTCCGATGAGGCCGCCTGAATGGCTGTGGTGCGTGCCGGCTCGCAACAAGAATAATTCCCCTTGGGAAAGGTGATGACCTTTGCTCCGTGGTGACGTGCGATTTCGACGGTGGAATCGGTTGACTCCATGTCGCATACTACTATCTCGTCAAAGTCTTTCAATGCCTCCAGAACGCGGTCAAGATGCTCCTCGGCATTGCGGGTATTGATTACAGCGGATATTCCCATCGGCGGCGGTTTACTTAAGTCAGTCACAAAATTAGCTTTTTTCCGTTAAGTTTAGTCAATGTCGCAACAATGATGTTACTATCGTGCTGTCGGGATGGATGTAATGCGTGGAAAAGTGTATTTTTGCCATCTCAATCATTATTGATCGTCTTGTTATGTCTCTGATAAGTTATATACTCCGACGAGTATCGATTGCTGTACTTTTGTTTTGCGTGACAGTCGCACTTCCCGCTTCTGCCAAATCACCTGATTTCATGGCCAAGGTGCTTGATGTAAAGGAAGGTATGAGTCAGAACAGCATCATGGACATCTGCCGTGATAGCAGGGGATTTGTGTGGATAGGTACACGCTATGGTGTCAATCGTTATGACACTTATTCCATCAAGCATTATTTTGCCGATGAAACGCCGGAATCGATACGTGATAACGGTATTTACCGTGTGTTTGAAGACCAGGCAGGTCAGGTTTGGGTTCTGTGTTCCGGGGTAAGCTCGGTCTATGACCCCATAACCGATAAATTCCATGAGAAGACCGTTGACGGTAAGTCGGTGCTTGGCCGAAGCGTTACATTCGTCGACGACGGCTTCCTGCTTGCCGGTAAGGGAGAAATCTTCCACTACACGTACGCTGATGACACCATACGCCGACTTCCGATTAAAGGTGGCAGCAATGAGGAATACCTCGGAATATTCCCTTGGGATGACGGTACATTCATGCTCCATGCACGCCGTGACGGATTGTGGATATATGACCCGAAAAAGGCTGCCATATCGCGTTATGAAGCTATCCCCACCATCAATATAGCTGTCATCAGACCCGATGAGGACGGCTGTCTGTGGGTGGCCCCCTACAATAACGGTGTGATAAAATATGATCATAACGGCAATAAACTCAAGGAATTCACCGAGGCCAACGGAATGACAAGCGATATGGTGATCGATATAAGCATCGATGATGAGGAGGTGATGATAGGCACCGAAAGAGGCCTTAACATCATCCCCCGTGCTACGGAGACCATACGTCCTTCAGCCCGTTCGCAATTCCTGAAAAGCTACGGAAGTATCAACCGTATCTATCACGACAAATACGGCAACCAGTACCTCGGTACTGTGCGTAACGGTATGATAATCATACAGTCCACGACAATGCGCACTTTGCCTCTCGCTCCGTTAGGAGAAATCGAGAATACAGTGACCTCATTTGTGCACGGCAGGAATGGTGAGATTCTCGGAGGTATCGATGGCTATGGTCTTGTAGCCTTTGACCCAGAGACATACGATGTGCGCACGGTCGAAGGCAGCTACGGCATGAAAGTGATAAATCTTGCCGCGTGGCCTGACAACAAGGTGATCGTGTCTGACTGGGGCAGCCCTCTGAGGATTTTTGACAAGGAGACAGAGAAGTTCAGCCGTATTCCCGCGTTCCTGGACAGTATTTCGGAGGATGCAATCACCAACCGTCTGGGCATACACTTTCTCAATCTTCCCTCAGGAAAGTTAGCTGCGATTACCGATAATGTCGCACTGATCGATCCGGTAAAGAAGACTTTGACCACAATGGTCGAGTTGCCTCATCCGGTAGCCGGTCACCTCAAGGAGTTCTATGGCAGTGACTCTCTGGTTATGGTCATAAGAAACACCAAGATATTGTTTGCCGATCTTAAAGAGGGTACCCTGAGGGAGATAGCCACCTCTCCTGACGGAGCTATAATCGAGTGTGCCCAATATGACGGTGATGATACCATTTATGCGGCTACTCTCGAGCATCTGTACGTGTATTCCATCTCTAAGAAACAGTTTAAGCATATCAAGAATGATATACTTCACAACATCCGACTCATGTACCTTTACAATGGTAAGTTGTGGTTGGGTGCCAATAGTAAGCTTTTCCTTTGGGATAAAGGCAGATTTGTCGCTTTCGATGAAGGAAACGGTGTGCAGCCGTGTGAAATGCGCCCCACGGCGTTGTTCGAGGATAGCACACATGTTTACTTCGGCAGCACGTCCGGAGTGGTCACCATCAATAAGGAGGCTACGGATTCGTTGACAAAGATGCCCCCGGCCCCCGGCACCGTACATATCTCCGAGTTGCTTGTCAATGGCGAATGGGTGCTTTCTGACATAAAGGATGGTACTATTGAAGTGCCTGCGGCACATACTTCGCTGACCCTCAAAATCATCGTGTCGGAGCCCTCGCCGTTGCGCAGTAAGTTCTACAGGTTCTATTTTGAAGGAGCCGATATAGCATCTCCCATAGAATCCGACTCGCCGTATATTACGGTCAATGACCTGCCTTCGGGTAAGAATATCGAAGTCAAGGTGTCATATACACTGTCCGACGGTTCGTGGAGCGAGCCGGTGGGTATTATTGATATAAAAGTACGTCAGCTGTGGTGGAAGTCATGGTGGTTCACCCTGATTCTTATCTGCATGATATGTGCAGCGGGCTATACGGCTTTCCGTATGCTCAGACAGCACTGGAAGTCTGATTCCGACAAGCAGCGCCGTCACATGCTTGAACGCGACGTGGAACTGCTGGCT
Source organism: uncultured Bacteroides sp. (assembly GCA_964571125.1). GTDB lineage: Bacteria > Bacteroidota > Bacteroidia > Bacteroidales > Muribaculaceae > Paramuribaculum. Next base: position 1,191 of record CAZNBC010000012.1, on the reverse strand, counting down.
AACATCAATCAGGGGCTCCGTTCGCCTATCGACAAGATTGCGGCGCCTATCAATACCGCGATAGAGCAGCTTGACGGCGGTAATACTCTTGACCGTGAAGCCCTCGGTAACAGCCTCCGTGAGGCTTTGGAGCAGGTGGATATGATGCATGATATGGTTGACAGCCCCTTCGAGATGCTTCACCCGCAGAATCTCAGCGTCACATCCATGAACCTTACCGCACGCTTCAACAAGTGGCTTGTTGACCAGGTAAAGGCATTTGTGCGTGCCCACAGAATAGAAAAACGTATAGACTATACCTTTATTCCTGACTGCGACAAGGGTACCATCACATTCAATGCCTCGCGTCTGGAGATTGTTATTAATTGCCTGCTGGCCGAGCTTCTTGAGGCCGGTTACACTCATCTGCAAATCGGTGTGAGCGATGACAGTAGCGGTAACCTCTACATATCGTTCACCTATGAAGGCGGGGTGCTTCCCGAGCGTGATGCCATGCCAAGCGAGGGTGAAAACTTACGTCTGGTCTATGCACGTTGGATAGCCGAACTTGATGATGACAGGGTAGTCACTCTCATAGGTGAGGATGGTAAGCTTCAGGGTGCTATTCTCGTAATGCCTGCCGTCAAGAGTCAGCGTACGCCCTCAAAGGCCAAGACTTACCGTGAGGAGGCCGGCGGCGTGGTGAGGGAATATGTGGTAAACAGTGCCGACTTCTCCGATTATACACTCTTTATTCTTGAGTCTCCCGGTGATACAGCCGATTTCCTGCGTAGCTGTACCGAGGGTAAGTTCCGTGGCGTAACAATTATGGACAATGTTGAGGAGGCACTCCGCTATGTCGAAGAGTATATACCTGACATAGTGATACTTGACAGTGATAAAAATTTGGAAGGCAGTATTGAGCTATGCCGTCTCGTCAAGTCTACGGAGGATATGTCCACCATTCCCGTCATTATGCTTACTGCCGGCGATTTGCGCAAGGTTAAGGAAGCCTCGTTCCGCTACGCTGCTGACGCTTACTTGGAGAAGCCCTTTGACCGCTCTGTCCTCATAGACCTGTGTCACACCCTTCTCCTCTCCTCAGGTCAAGCCTGACGCATTCTCATATCGTATAGATAGAAATAATCAGGAGCCACGTCAATTAGCGACATGGCTCCTGTGTTTTTTCTCAATTATCACTCTATTTTGGCG
>CAZNBC010000011.1:0-14403 GCA_964571125.1 uncultured Bacteroides sp. | reverse complement strand
ATTCTGCAGGCGGTACCGCAAAGCAGGGCCGCGACCGCAGATTCCAGGCTATACTCCCGCTGCGAGGCAAGATCCTCAATGTGGAGAAGGCGATGGACCACAAGATATTTGACAGCAAGGAGATAACCAACCTCTTCCGCGCCATGCGTGTCACTATCGGCACCGAGGATGACCCCAAGGAAGTGAATATCTCCAAGCTTGCCTACCATAAGATAATAATCATGACCGATGCCGATGTCGACGGAAGCCATATCGCCACACTGCTCATGACGTTCTTTTTCCGCCGCATGCGCCCCATCATCGAAAACGGATACCTGTATCTGGCTACTCCCCCGCTGTATAAATGTACGCGAGGCAAAGTCGAGGAGTACTGCTGGAACGATATGCAGGTGCAGCAGTTTGTCGAAAAGTACGGCGATAAGACAAAGGTGATGCGCTATAAAGGTCTTGGTGAGATGAGCAACGAGGAGTTGCGTGTCACCACCATGGACCCCGAGCACCGTATCCTCAAGCAGGTCAATATCAGCGATGCCGCCGAGGCCGACCGCGTGTTCTCCATGCTGATGGGCGAAGAAGTGGGCCCGCGTCGCGATTTTATCGAGGCAAATGCCAACTATGCCAACATTGATGCGTAATTAAACGTTAAAGAAGAAGGATGTCATCTGATGTCCTTCTTCTTTTGTTTTAATTCGTTCCCTCTATTTACCAGAAATTCTGTCTACAAAACATATATGGCACGCAAAGCATCATCACCCTCAGGACGTAAGCCGTCAGGCTCCTCCCGCAAGATGTCGGGCAAGGAGTTGCGCGCGAAAGTGCTCGAATACGTAACTGCACAGCAGAACAACACATATAATTACCGTCAGGTAGCCTTCGCCATAAATGCCACTCAGCCGCAGCAACAGAGAGCTGTGGCAATGACCCTTGCCGAACTGGCTTTTGACGGCGAGATACTCGAAGTAGCTCCCGGAAAATTCAAGTCGCCCGCACGCGATACGTTTGTTACCGGCGTGTTCGTGCGACGTTCTAACGGTAAGAACAGTGTAATTATCGAAGGTGATGAAGAGAGCATAGCTGTGGCGGAGAGTAAGTCGATGCACGCTCTCAACGGTGACCGCGTGAAGGTGAGGATTACGGCCCGTATGCGTGGCGCCGAGCCTGAAGCCGAAGTCGTGGAGATTCTCGAGAAGGCAGACCAGACGTTTATCGGCACCCTTCAGGTGGAGAAGCACTTCGCCTATCTGCTTACCGACTCACGATACCTCGCTACCGATATCTTCATACCCAAAAGCAAGCTCAAGGGAGGCCAGACAGGCGATAAAGCTGTGGTGAAGATTACGGAGTGGAGCGATGACGCCAAGAATCCCCGTGGTGAGGTGATAGATGTGTTAGGTAAGGCCGGTAATAACCATACCGAGATGCATGCCATCCTTGCCGAATTCGGCCTGCCGTACCGCTATCCGCGCAGTGTCGAAGCCGCTGCCGAGAAGATGGATGCGGGTATTACTCCCGAGGTGGTGGCGAAGCGCGTGGATATGCGTGATGTGACCACATTCACCATTGACCCGCGTGATGCCAAGGACTTTGATGATGCCCTTTCGATACGCCGTATGCCCAACGGAAACTGGGAGGTGGGTGTGCATATCGCCGATGTGACCCACTATGTGCAGCCTGATACCATCCTTGACAAGGAGGCGCAGAAGCGAGCCACGTCGGTATATCTTGTGGATAGGGTAGTGCCGATGCTTCCCGAGCATCTCAGTAACGGTATCTGCTCGTTGCGTCCCGATGAGGACAAACTCACCTTCTCATGTATATTTGAGATGGATGATAAGGCAAATGTGATTAACTCCACCATAGCCCGCACAGTGACCCGCAGCAACCGCCGTTTCACATATGAGGAGGCTCGGGAGGTCATAGAAACAGGCCGTGGAGACTACTCCGAAGAGATACTTCAGCTTGACCGCATGGCTAAGGAGCTGCGCCGTCGCCGCTATGAGGACGGGTCGGTTGACTTTGCCCGCGCCGAGGTGAAGTTTGAGATAGACAAGGACGGTCGTCCTGTTGACGTGTATTTTAAGGAATCGAAGGACGCCAACAAGCTCATCGAAGAATTTATGCTGCTTGCCAATAAGACTGTGGCAACCTTTGTGGGTAAGCCTGCGGACAAGCGCAAGAAGCCAAAAGCCTTCGTTTACCGTGTGCACGACATGCCCGATGCCGAGCGTCTGTCGAACCTGGCCAAGATAGCCCGCACATTCGGATTTAAGGTCAAGGACAGCGGTTCGGCCCGTGAAATCAACCGTTCGATCAACCGTATGCTTGCCGATGTCAAGGGACGCGGTGAGGAAAACTTCCTCTCCACGCTCGCCATACGTTCTATGGCCAAGGCTATCTACTCTACTGAGAATATCGGCCACTATGGGCTTGGATTTGATTACTATACCCACTTCACTTCGCCCATACGCCGCTATCCCGACATGATGGTGCACCGTCTGCTCGAGCGCTATCTGCATGGCGGACGCAGTGTCAATGTGCAGAAACTTGAGGAACAGTGCAAACACTCCTCTTCGATGGAGCAGTTGGCTGCCAATGCCGAACGCGCATCCATCAAGTACAAGCAGGTTGAGTACATGTCGGAGCACCTCGGGGAAGTATACGAGGGCGTTATCTCGGGAGTTACCGAATGGGGACTCTACGTAGAGCTTGATGCCAACCTGTGTGAAGGCCTCGTGCCTGTGCGCGACCTGGCCGACGACTACTATGACTTTGACGAAGCCAACTATTCGCTCGTAGGTCGCCGCAACAATGTGCGCTATCGTCTGGGTGACCATGTGAAGATAAAAGTGGCCCGTGCCGACCTCGAAAAGAAGCAGCTTGACTTCCTGTTGCTTGACGATACGGGCCGACGTCCCGGTGAGGATGAGCTTGGCGAGAGAGTAAGTATCCGTCAGGCGTTATCCGGCCATCGCGACCGCAAGCCGCGCGTGCAGAAGCGTCCCGGCAAGAGCCGTCAGCGCAGATAAGATACACTTCCGGGGAGTGGAGCATCATCTTCACTTCCCGGAAATTTTTTATAGACAATAATCCAAGCGGCGAATACGTTATCAGGTTATGAACGCCACCATAGAGATAAACGGACTCCGGCTTCACGGCTACCATGGAGTAGCTGAGCAGGAGCGCCGCGTGGGCAACCTCTTTGAGGTTTCCCTTCGACTCGATTATCCCGTCGATGATGCTGTGGCGTCAGACAATCTCTCCGGTACTATGGATTATGGCGAAGTGATGGAATTGACGAGCCGGGTGCTCGCTCAACCGTCGCAGCTGCTTGAACATGCCGTCGGACGACTTCGCGACGCGCTGATTCAGCGTTACCCGCTGATTTCGGGCGGCTCAATAACCCTGCTGAAACTAACCCCGCCCTGCGGCATGGAAGTCCGTTCCGTAGGCGTCACCCTAAGATGGTAAAGTCCTTTCGTTCTTCTCATTCCAATCATTTCCTGCCTATGACGGATTCTTCCATAGAACGCACATCTGATAGCCCCATCATCTCTCTATCCCATATTGATAATGAGGCGCTGCGTCATAGATTTAATCCTGATGGCTCTCCTTTGCGTAAGCATCAGTTACGCATGTTGGAGATGTTGCGTTTCTTGGATATGGTATGCCGGAAGAATGATATCCCTTATTGGTTGAGTAGCGGTAGCTGCCTTGGAGCTGTGAGACATGGAGGATTTATTCCTTGGGACGATGACGTGGATGTTGAGATATTGTCAGAGGACTATCCCCGACTTATAAAGGCTATTGAGGCTGAACATTCTGACCGATATGTACTGCAGACTCATGAAAATGATCCATTCTGGCTTCAGCGCTTTCCCAAGCTCCGCGATTTACATTCCGAAATAGACGAAGGAAAAGTCGGCATGAACTATAGGTACAAGGGTATGTTTATTGACATATTCCTAATGGAGCCTGCCGTGCCAAAATGGATTGGACGTATCGGGCAGAAACTCGTGTGGATATGTGTATTTCACGGCTGCAGGCTGTACAGAGGTACAAAAACCGATCGGCTCGTAGCAGCTGTAAGTTGGGGCATCATGAGTGCTGCGCGGCGTGTGGTTAAGACATTTTCAAGAACGAATAAGGAGGGTCGCATGACCCACAGGTACCCCAATCATTATATTTGGCCCCGATATAAATCCGACATTTTCCCCTTACGGGAGTGTGAGTTTGAGAACCTTAAGGTTTTCGTACCCGGTGATACTCATTCTTATCTCACCCGAATTTTTGGCGATTATTCTAAACTTCCTTCCACTGATAATATTGTGACCCACTGTTCAGGTTGTCGTTATTTTGATGAGCCGTAGGATTAATTCCTGATTTATGTCCTTATAAATCCAATTACCATGCATATAGCCTATCATCTTTTTGAAGCCGTTAATTTCGGAGGTATAGAACGCATAGTTCTTGCCAAGGTAAATTGGCTGGTATCTCATGGCCATACGGTAACGGTTATCACTACAGACCGTAGGGGACGTGAGCCGTTTTACAAGATAGATGAAAGAGTCAAGATGATTGATTTAGGGATAAACTATCATGCCGATCTCTCACTTCCATGGTTTAAGCGTCAGATAAATCGTTTCATCAAGATGAGGCGTCATAAGAAAGAGTTGTCTCGGGTGTTGGAGAGAATAGCCCCTGATATTACTGTATCGACTTTTGGAAATGAAGTGGGCATGCTTCATAATATTAAGTCCGGAGGCAAGAAGGTGGTGGAAATACACTTCTCGCGTATGTTTAGACTGCGCGAAGCCGGTGGATTTACAAGGAAGATATCCAATTTCGGCCGATACCTGACCGATGCAGCTCATGCCCGCAAATATGATGCCTTCGTGTGTCTTACCCAAGAGGATTTGCCCGCATGGGGCCGTCAGACCAATATACTTGCCATCCCTAATTTCATAAGTGAATTATATCCCCGACGAGCGTCGCTTGACTCCAAGCATGCCATCGCTGTTGGAAGACTGAGCCATGAGAAAGGATTTGACCGCCTGATAGAAGCCTGGAAATTGGTTGATGAGCGTCATCCCGACTGGGTGCTGGATATCTATGGTGACGGAGAGCTGCGTGACGATCTGGAAAGTCAGATTAAGAAACTCGGCCTTGAAGGCAAAGTTATACTTCACCACGTGGCTAATCCGATTGAGGAGCGTATCGTGGAGTCCTCCATGCTTCTTATGACCTCGCATTACGAGGGGCTGCCAATGGTGATGTTGGAGGCCATGAGCTGCGGTGTTCCCGTGGTATGTTACGGCTTCAAGTGTGGTCCCCGTGACGTCATTACTCCGGAGTGTGGCATCGTGGTAAAAGACGGCGACTCACGCGCTTTTGCCGACAGTGTATGCCGCCTCATAGAGGATAAGCAGTTGCGTGAGTCGTTGGGTAAGGGAAGTTATGAACGCGCCCGCCTCTATCTGAAAGACAATATCATGCAGAAATGGGTTGCCCTTTTTGAGCGCCTGACAAAGTCTTCCGACCGATAGCCGGTCAGTTGCCGAAAGGGAGGACGGTGAAGTAGCGGAGGAAGATTAAAAGTTGGGAGTATCAACGTTCCAGAATACGCGGGTGGCAATCTTGTCGGGACCACCGAGAGCGTTAATACCGGTATTCAACACGTCATCCTGACCGGCCTGGGTGTTACCGAAGGGCAGCGGGATGCGGCGGATGATTTCGCCTTCAGCAAGTGAACCGTCGTTACCGAGGGTGTGGTTAAGCACGGGGAAAATCTTGGGATAACCTGTGCGACGGATGTCGGTCCAGCCTTCGTAGCTGTAGGGGAAGTTGGCGATATACTTCTGGGTAAGAATCTTTTCGAGCTTGGTCTCGTTGTCGTCGGCATCGTTCCACTTCACACCGATCTTGGTAACGGACTCGATGTTGTTAGCATCGTCCATGGGGTCAACATAGGTGTAGGGCACAGCCTCTTCACGGTTCTTGTAGGCTGCGAGATACTTCTCATAGTCGCCTGAGGGGAATTCGAAGACATCGCTGCAGTCACCGTTGTCAATACCGCGATAGTAGAAAAACTCGGCTGAACCGCCCATATCCCACCCGCGTAGAGCGCCCTCGGCACGGTGGAAGTCGACCTCGGCCCATTTCAGAATGTAGAAGGGCATGTACAGAGCATTCTCGTAGGGATCGTTGAAGTTAAGGGTAGAGTATGCGCAACGCATGTTGGAGAAGTACTGCTGTGAAGGCTCCATTCTGAGACCGGCACGCAGGCCTACGATAGCACTGTTAGCTTCAAGTATGGAACCGGTAGTGGTGTTGATGATGGCATTGCTGTTCTTGCCTAAGAGATAGTTGATATATGGGTGCTGAAGACTGGTGAGCATACTAACCCAAGATGCATTGAGACGTGAGTCGTTCCAACCGGTCTGAATCGTATGGAGACAGTGCCTACGTGAGCCGAAGATAGTACCTCCGAATACACCTACCTGCTGGTCCTTAGCTTCGATAACGCCGGCGGCAACAGCTTCCTCAGCCCATTTCCGGGCGGTAGCTGCATCGGACTTTACGATGTGCATGGCCATACGGAGCTTGAGCGAGTTGGCAAGACGGCGCCATGTCTCGAAATTTCTATGGAGGGTGCACATGTCATACTTCGCCAACAGCTCGTAAAGCTTGTTCTGATACCACTGGGGACGCTCGGGGAAGTGAGCGAGGCAGGCGTTGATGGAGTCAAGGTTGTTGACGATAGAATGATAAATATCACGACCATTATTAAACGTGAAGGGGTTGGTTCCCTTATTGCTCTTGTGGTCGATGTAGGGGATAGCACCGTAGATATCGGTAACCTCCTGGGCTACGATGTTGAACATCAGAAGAGCTATTGCCTTAATTTCAACGATAGAATTTGCCTCATCGCGGTTGAGTAGTCCCCCGAGGTTGTTCTTCATGTAGAGAAGACGATTATACGAGCCTTCAGTAAAGGTGGGAGTTTGAGAGTAGGTGGTCTCCATGTTTCCCATCATGAAGGAGCTATTGGGCACGGTAAAATAACCGGCATAGTTGTCAACGGTCATGTTGTAAACCAGCTCGTAGTAGTGCTCCTGAAGGGGGGCACCGTCCTTACCGCCAAGAAGTGAGACCTGGGCGTTAAGGAATTGTGAGAAAGCGATTTCCAACTCAGCTACTACACTATTAACTTTCTCCTCGGAAGGCTGATAGGTGAAATCCAGTGCATCCGCGGCTAAGCCATGTTGATAAGCGATATGGTCAATACCCTCAAGGGAATATGAGGTTACCGAGGCATCCTTAGCGGTTACATCAAGATGAGTAAACTCATTATCTGTGCCTCTATAACTGACATGGTCTATTGAATTGATGTCTATGCTCTTTATTACCTCATTGTTTTTTACAAAATTGAGTTTGTCAACCGAAGCAAAAGCGATGGCTACGGATGCTGCGGCAATGCCGCAAAGAATGAACTGTTTTTTCATGACCTTACTGCACTGAAATTTTATATGATACTTCGTTGACCGTAACAATGTATATACCGGCTGAGAGTCCGTTGAGATCAATCTCCACCGCCCCTTCGGCTGTCAGGGAGCGAACCTGTACACCGGCTAAGGTAAATATATTGACTACCGAGCCGGCAGGGAGTGAGTTGAAACGAAGAGTATTGCCTTGCAATGTCATACCGTCAGACGGTACTTCGGCAATACCGGCGCCTTGAGTGGGTGTATGGACAAATTTTACGATGGACTCGCGAGGAACGGTTAATTCCACATTAGAGCCGGTCGCAACCAGGTCTGTCTCGGTAAACGATAGCATCAGGTCGGAGACGAGCACCACTTCCATTTTAGATCCATCTACCAGATGGATATTTAGCTTATTGTAGCCTGCGGCACCTGATACGAGCGCCGAACATAGCATAAGAGCATAGAGTAAGAATTTTCTCATAGCTAAAGGTGTTGATAATTGATTAGTTTATTGGTTCAAAGATAGTTCCTTTTTTTACCCCTCTCCATTTGTTAACGTTATTTAACAAAGCGTTCAAGGTGATTGCTCAGCCAACAAAAAAGCCCTGACCGGAACAAGTCAGAGCTTTTTCTATGCCTCTCAATAAATAAGAGAGAATTTGTGACATACATTTATGCTGTTAAGGTCGGTCAGTTGCCGAAAGAGAGGGTGGTGAAGTAGCGGAGTGAGCCGTCGGCGGCGGTGCCTTGGGAGTAGTTGAGGGTCACGAAGGCGCCGTTGTTGCCGAACCACGTTGCGCCGAGTCCCTGCGAGGGGGCGAGAACGGTGACTGGCTGACCGTAAAGTCCCACGAGATTGTTGTACACCGAGTAGTAGCGGGCGGTGTTGTATCCGGGGGTGGAGTAGATATATGAACTGCCTGTGAGTCCGCCATTGTTGTAAAACAGCGTAGCGTCGGGCCACATGTAGTTGAGCTGATTGACGTTGCGCAGATATACTTGATTGGCGTTGTAGCCGTCGATGGTGTACCCGTTGTTGAGCAGCATGTCGATGGATGACATGATGGCGGTGCCGAACGCGATGCCCAAGGCCGTCGTAAATGAAGGACATCCACGGTAGGGGCGCCACGATGCGGGAGGCAGAGGGCGATTCCAGTAGGTGTATGTCACGGGACGTGCGGGTCGGTGGGGCGGAGGCATCACCGGGGGACGGTGGCTCACTCCGGGGCGTACGGGGCCGAAGTGATTATGTCCCGGTTGGGCAGGCTTCGGGGGTTGTACAGGGCGGGGTGGTTGAGCGGGTCGCACGGGCTGATTGGGTCGTGAGGGCTGTGAAGGACGTGAAGGTTGTGAAGGTCTTCCGGGTTGGGAGGGCTTCGAGGGCTGCGACACAGGGCGGCTGTTGCCGGGACGTCCGTTATTGCCATGATTGCCATTGTTGCCCTTGTTACCTCTGTTGGAGTCAACTCTGTTCTGTGAGGCCGACTGCGAGGTTGCAGGACGGCGTCCCTGACGCTGTGTATCGGGAGCCGCATAGGCCTCCATTGATGAAACGGTGAGTGACAGGCATATCATCACGCGGGCTATTATGGAGAATGTGTGACGCATAAGCATAAACTTTTTATGGTGAATACTCGAATCAGTTAACGGAACAGGTCAACATCGTCGTTTATATTAATGACACCCGAACGCGGATAAGGTTTAGCGCTATTTTTAGCTGCTTAACGTTTTTTTTGTCGTGACATGGGGCGATGATTTGCTATTGGGTGCCAATTATTGTATTTTTGTACTTTCAAAACAATTAACCACTACCTCATATTTAGCCTCATGAAACAGTTAGATCGTCTGCTGGCTGAAAAGCTTCTGAAAATCAGCGCCATAAAACTTCAACCCGAAATGCCTTTCACCTGGGCTTCAGGATGGAACTCGCCTATCTACACCGATAACCGCAAAACCCTCTCATATCCCGAGGTACGCAGCTTTATCAAGGTTGAGATGTGTCGTCTGATTATGGAGAATTTCCCTCAGCCCGACGCTATAGCAGGTGTGGCCACCGGCGCCATCGCTATGGGTGCTCTTGTGGCTGACACTATGGGCCTGCCCTACATCTATGTGCGTTCCACTCCCAAGGACCACGGCCTGGAAAATCTCATTGAAGGCAACCTCAAACCCGGTCAGAAAGTAGTGGTCATCGAAGACCTCATTTCAACCGGCGGCAGCTCCCTCAAGGCTGTAGAGGCCATCCGTGCCGCAGGTTGTGAAGTTGTAGGCATGGTTGCAATCTTCACCTACGGTTTCCCCATCGCCGTAAAGCGTTTCAAGGATGCCGGTGTTGATCTCTGCACCCTCAGCAACTACAATTCCATGCTTGAGGCAGCCCTCGAAACCGAGTATATCCGTCCCGAGGATGTGGAGACCCTCAAGGAGTGGCGCAAGGATCCCGCCAACTGGACCCCTGTACGCTAAACCAAACAGCTTTTTCTAATGGCAACATATAAAAGTAAAGAAATAACCGTGGCCGCTCCGGTTGATGACGTGTTTGCGCGCGTTACCGACCTCGGAGCCTTTCAGCAGCGCCTTGATCAGCTTCCCGACGATTTGCGTGCCCGTATGGGCAACGTGAAGTTCGGCGAGGACAGCATCACCATCGATGCCGCTCCCATGGGCGAGATTACCTTCCGCGTCACCGAGCGCATACCCTCGCAGCGCGTCACTCTCGCAGCCGAGCAGAGTCCCGTGCCTCTGACCTTATCCGTAGTGACCCGCGGGAATCTCGCTGACGGAAACTCTACCGACCTTCAGACGGTGATAGATGTCGATATTCCTCCCATGCTCAAGCCTCTCGTAGGTGGCAAGCTTCAGCAGGCAGCCGATATGTTCACCGACATGCTCCAGAAGATGTTTCTCTCGCGCTGATGTCAAGGTTGCCACTGTATAACAGACTCTTAAAGTTGCTCATGGGCATAGTGCTCATGAGCACTTTTTCATGCGCACATGTTGATGACGACCGCATACCCTGGGCACCGGTCAGACTACCGTTCAACGCTGTCCAGTGGAGTGAGTCGGTAAGGCCTGCCGCAGGAGTCCATCACCGCTTTGTGAAGAGCGCCATGCAGCCCTCATGGTACCCCTATACCGAAATCAGCGCTACCGGTTTCGGTGGCATACTGCTTGTCGTGGACTATGCCAACCATCCCGTGGCCTATGACCTGTCGTGTCCCTACGAAGTGCGCCGCGATGTGCTGATTGAAGTTGACGAATCCACCTCTATGGCACGATGCCCCAAGTGTGGCAGTACCTACCATATATTCAACAACTACGGGCTGCCCGCTTCCGGGCCTTCGGCCGACCGAAACTACGCCCTTAGACGTTATAACGTTGACGGCCCGATGACGGGCATTGACTACTACATTGTACAAAACTGACACTATGACCAGAAAAATCACCACCGCGCTCATTGCCGCGTTGCTGTGCGGCATCTCCGCAGCCTGTGCCGCCACGCGCAGCGACAAGGCTCAGATAGCCCGTAATCTCGACATATTCACCTCGCTTTTCAAGGAGTTGCAGACATTCTATGTCGACAGCATCGACTCTGAGAAGGCGGTCACCACGGCCATCGGAGCCATGCTTCAGGAGCTGGACCCTTACACCGAGTACATCCCTCAGAAGGATCAGGACGATTTCCGTGCCATGACCTCGGGAGAGTATGCGGGAATAGGCTCATATATCATGCAGCGTCCCACGGGCGGAGTCTATATATCCGGGCCTCAGGCCGGTTCTCCCGCCAAGGAGGCAGGACTTAAGTCAGGTGACCTCATAATGATGATAGACACCGACACCGTTACTTCGTGGAATCACACCAAAGTGTCGGAGCATCTCAAAGGTCAGGCAGGAACAAATGTGCGCGTCACCGTCAAGCGCCCTTACGTCACAGACTCGATACTCACTTTTGACATCACACGCCGCAAGATACAGATGCCTTCCGTGCCCTACGCCGGCATGATGGAGAGAGGCGACATAGGCTATATCAATCTGTCGTCATTTACCGACAAGTCGCCCGAAGAAGTGCGCGATGCGCTTATGGATTTCAAGTCACAGCCTCAGCTCAAAGGCATCGTGTTTGACCTGCGCGGCAATGGCGGCGGCATCATGGAGAGCGCTGTGAAGATACTCGGCTACTTCCTTCCCAAGGGAACGGAAGTGCTCCGTACCCGTGGCAAAGGCGTGCTCAACGAAAAGATTTACCGCACCACCACCACTCCCATAATGCCCGACGTGCCCCTCGTAGTACTCGTTGACGGCGGTACGGCCTCTGCCGCCGAGATAGTGTCGGGCGCGCTTCAGGACCTTGACCGCGCCGTCATTATGGGCAGCCGCTCTTTCGGTAAGGGACTCGTGCAGACCTCCCGTCCGGTGCCTTACGATGGCATACTCAAGGTCACCACCGCCAAATATTATCTCCCCAGCGGACGTCTGATACAGGCTATCGACTACTCCCACCGCAATCCCGACGGCAGTGTGGGCCGCATCCCTGACAGCCTCACCACGGTGTTTACCACCGCCCATGGCCGACAGGTGCGCGACGGAGGCGGTATTGTCCCTGACATCACCGTGACTTATCCCGAGATAAGCCGCGTAACATTCAATGTGGTGCGCGACAACTGGGCCTTCGACTATGCCACAAAGTATGCGGCATCGCATCCGTCTATCGCCTCTCCCACCGAATTTGAGATTACCGACAGCATCTATGAGGATTTCAAGGGCTTCATTGACCCCGAGAAGTTCAACTACGATAAGGTGTGCGAGACTATCCTTAAGCAGCTGCGTGAAGCCGCCGAGATAGAAGGTTATATGACCGACAGCGTGTCGGCCCAGTTTGACACGCTCGAAGGTATGCTCCGCCATCCCCTGCAGCGCGACCTTGACAACAACCGTCAGTCCATCTCCCCCTATCTTGTGCGTGAGATTGTCGACCGCTACTACAATCAGTCCGGCGCCCTGCAGAGCCAGTTGCGCACAGACCCCGGCGTCAAGGAGGCTGTATTGCTTCTTGACGACCCCGAGCGTTACCGTAGCCTCCTCTCTAAGAAATAAACTTCCCTTACCCCAGACTCAATGAGCGATAAACCCGTTACCATCGACGCCATAAGTCGCAAATTCATGTCAGACAGCCGTCGCAAGGCCCTCGCCAAGGCTCTGCGCGATGACCGTGTGGTACATCTGTATGACATGGCCGGCTCATCCGTGGCTATGATGCTTTCGACGCTCTCAGGGATTAAGGTGCCCACCTTGGTGGTGGGTGATTCGCTTGACGATGCCGGCTATATCTATCACGACCTCACCCGGCTTGTAGGTGAGGAGTGTGTGGCCATGCTCCCTTCGGGTTATAAGCGCGATATAAAGTACGGTCAGCCCGATCCACCATCGCAGATACTTCGTACGGAGGCCCTCACACGCCTCTCCACCGACTCCTCGCTACGCTTCGTCGTGACCTATCCCGAAGCGCTTGCCGAGCGCGTGGCTTCGTCAGACACCATTCGCCGACATACACTGCGACTTGACAAGGGCAGTACGGTCAACTTCACCGAAACCGTCGTATGGCTGCGCGACAATGGCTTCGTGGAGCAGGACTATGTCTACGAGCCGGGGCATTTCGCCGTGCGTGGTTCTATACTGGACATCTATGGCTACAGCCATGAGTTGCCGTTCCGTATCGACTTCTTCGGTGACGAGATAGATTCGATACGCACCTTTAACATCGAGACACAGCTTTCGGAGCAGCAACTCGACTCCGTGGCGATTACCTCAAACGTAGCCTCGGCCTCTCACGGTGAGTCGCTCCTGGAGTTCATCGCCAAAGATACGCTCATAGCCGTGCGCGATGCCGACTACACGGTAGAGCGTATACGGGCTATCTGTTCGGAAACATTCTCTGATTCCGCAGTGATAGCGCAGGAGGGTGATGCCAACGCCATGAAGCAGCTCGTTGACGCCGACCGTTTTGCCGAGGCTTTCGCCGGATTCAGGCAGCTCCGCTTCACTGCCGCAGCTCCGCCCGAGAAGGTAAATGAGGTCAACGCCGGGGCAGTCTCCATAGATTTCCGGTGCGTACCTCAGGTGATTTATCACAAGAACTTCGACCTCATCTCCGACTCCTTCACGCGATTGCTCGGTGAGGGTTACACCATATATATATTGAGTGATAGCGACCGACAGATTGAGCGTCTGCGAGCCATATTTGCCGACCGTGGTGACAAGATAGAGTTTACCCCGGTGCTATCGACTCTCCACGAGGGATTCTCTGACCCGGTGACGAAGATATGCGTGTTCACCGACCACCAGATTTTCGACCGCTTCCATAAGTACAGCCTTAAGAGCGACCGTGCCCGCTCGGGTAAGCTGGCTCTGTCGCTCAAAGAGTTGAAAGCCATTGAGCCGGGTGACTATATAGTCCATGTTGACCATGGCGTAGGTAAGTTCGCCGGACTGTTGCGTACCGATGTCAACGGACGCACGCAGGAGATGATAAAGCTCGTGTATGCCAACGATGACATTATCTTCGTGAGCATCCATGCCCTGCACAAACTTGCCAAGTATCGTGGCAAGGAGGGTGTGCCCCCAAAAATCAACAAACTCGGTACCGGAGCGTGGAATAAGGTCAAGGAGCGCACGAAGAGCAAACTTAAGGATATAGCGCGCGACCTCATACGCCTCTATGCCGCCCGCCGTCAGGAAGAGGGATTCCGATTCTCGCCTGACTCATACCTCCAGCAGGAGCTTGAGGCCTCGTTTATCTACGAAGACACTCCCGACCAGCTTACAGCCACTCAGGCCGTGAAGGCTGATATGGAGAGCAGCCGCCCCATGGACCGCCTGATATGCGGTGACGTGGGATTCGGCAAGACCGAGATAGCCATAC
>CAZNBC010000010.1:0-14419 GCA_964571125.1 uncultured Bacteroides sp. | reverse complement strand
AAGGTTACGGAAGTGGGTCCAAGTCTTACCACCGTCTTCGCTATACCACTGAGCTGACTGATTGGGGTTGTTGCGTCGGCCGCTGAAGAACGGTGTACGACCGCATACGCTTATAACCATCACGCGGCCACTTTCACGGTCGGAAACTATGGCAGGATCGCCGAAGCCGCAGTCGGGGTGCTGAAGTGAGGTGGAGACAGTGCCCAGACCGGTACCCTGTGCCACGGGAGTTCCGCCGGCATCGCGCATGTGGTCGGGAGTTGACCATGTTTCACCATTGTCATCTGAGTATGACATATAGAGGTCAATACGGCCATTGCCTATATCCGCTCCGCTGTAGCGGTAGTCGCTGATGGCAAGCAGTCGTCCCTTGTTAGGCCCGTTTTCAATGGTGGTTATCGCAGGTATGCGATAACATACGGTGTATCCCGGGGTTCCGTCGAAGCGGAAGACAACTTTGCAGTCCAGTTCTTGCTTGACGCGGCGGATAGTGGCCCGGAAATTAGTGACATTAATGATTTTGTTTGCGTCAGAAGGATTGGCTGTGAGATAGAAATCAGAGGGATCCGCTTCGCCCAGACCGTCTACCGATACATGGCCGGCCGCGGTGGTGACATTCACCGACTGATCCTTTGGCAGATCAATGGTCATGGAAGCTGTACCCCAGCTACCGCTACGCTCGAAGTCAAACTCATAGGCGGTTACAAATCTGTCTTTGCCAGCAGTGAAAGTCCAGGCTCCATATTCCATACCTGATGCCAACTGCATTACATCGCCATTCCAGTACATGTTATTCTTCTCCGTCATGAAAGTGAAGTCTTCATTGGCATCGCATACCCACTTGGAGCTCCATGCGGGTTGTGACGCGACTTCTCCGAAACGGTAGAATGTTCCCTTCGAGGGGGTGATGTCAATGGTCTGCTGAGCCCACACGATTTGTATGGCAGATCCGCTGTCCACACCTGTTGTCCAGAATGCAAGACGGCTATCGCGGTTGTTGAGAGTATTGGCGGTATAGCCTTTCTCATTGACATAGTATGCCTTGGTATCATCACCCAGCACGTCTGTCTCGCGGAATATCCAGGTGTAGCAGTAGCCTGAGCGTCCGGGTGTGGTAACGATAGCGTAAGATGATCCGCCCGTAGTGCCTGACATGGTGGTAGGAGCACCAAACATCATAGAGGCACCGGCAGCCTTGTTATATATCTGATAGCCATCGGTATCGTTGCCTGTGAAGCACCACAAGTCGGCATCGGTAAACTCAGTGGTGGTTTTCTGCAGTGACATATAGGTGGCACCTTGTGAATAGGTGAGATATAGTCCCGCACCGCCAATCTGGAGTGTATACCAGTTTGTCTGAGGATCGAATTCGCCATCGGTTATGGTAGTAGTGATGACGGTTTCCTCCTCACTCTCGACATAGCCGGGAATCGGTGAAAGTGTTATGGTGAAGTCAGTGAGAAGTACACCGGAGTTCGTTCCCTCTATATCGAATGAGGGTGATACTGTCATGTCGCTGTTCGTAACCTCCCAGCGCTGTACGGTGCTGGTTACTTTCACTGCAGTGGATCCGGTAGAGATAGTTTCGCTACCGGTACTGGAGACCAGCTTATAGTTAAAGCTATAGGCTGAAACATAGTACCCCTTTGATGTTGAGGATACGGTAAATGTTTCAAGCAGAGCCTGTCCGGATCGGGCATCAATATTATTGCCCGACCATTGCATGTCGTTCTTGGTCGATGTGAATCTGGCTCCCGGGTTGGTTGCCGTACTCTCCCACTTGTTGCACCAGGTCGCTGATGATCCGTCACGTGTTAGATCACCGTGACTCTTATCTACCGTTATGGTCACGGGAGTGCGTGTGTCCTCTTGCGCAAAAGATGCGGTAAAGGGCATCACCGACATGATAACGGAGACTGCCAGTTTAAGATTAAAATGCATAGATTGGTTTTTATAATTTGAAAAATGATTATCAAATTTCCTACTGCACGGGGTAAAGTGTTGTATGAGATTTAAGCGTGTGTAAAATTAGACTAAAAAAATGTAACGGACAAACTAAATCTATCCTAATTCACTCATTAAGTGTGGAGAAGGTGCATGCGGCAGTTGGTGCAGTCGAACTCAAGGGCATAGCGGACGCCGTTGCCGATGAGATAGAGAGGGCCCTTCCATTCTTTACCGGTCGGAGTCTTGAGGCATCGGTTGAGCTGTCGGCGTATGCAGTATCGTGAGGTCATGACTCTTTTTACGTCAGACTTGGAGGAAGAGGCACGCGTAACCTCAAGGGCTTTTTCTCCGACAGTGGCTCCATGTTGCTCGTAAAATGACTGTGCAAGCCGGTTAGCCACATTGTCGTGATAGGTCAGCGGCTGTGATGAAGGATAGGGTATATTCTTGTCCTCCTCGCGGCGATAGTCGTAGCGATATGTCATTCTTATTACCCGTTCAAGGGCTGCAATGGCATTTCTTCGCAGCTCTGCTATAATCGAAGTGGCCACGAATCGGTCGCCGAGGCGGTCTTCAAACCGTTTCACTACGAATCCTGTACCTCCGGTCTTCTCTATAGTACGTCGCCTTGCATCTTCCTGAGGCGTACGTGCCTGTCCGGCGATGGCGTTAAGTGCCGTGACAGTGGCATGATGGCCGTGGGTGTCAGAGATGTCAAGGGCTATGTCGTTCTCTCCTATAGCCTGCAACACAAACTCTATCGTTAAATCGCGTCTGGCGGTTGATGTGGCCAAACGGTCTTCCCATTCTTTGTCATTGTTGCGGTAGAGGGTAACACCGGGGCGCAGCCGGGCCTCTTTCTTGAGAAGGGTGAGGCGGTTACCATCGGCGCGATTCACTCTGAATCCGTGGAACTCCCCGTCGTTGTCAAGATAGGTAAGGCCGTCACCGTTGTGAAGCGGTAGATCAAGCTTGACCTCCACACGTGTGCCGTCAGTGCGCTTCACCGTACCTATCTTCTGACCCTGCCATTTGGGTGTGTCAATAGATCCGAGAGAATTGTCAAGAGTGAAGTAATCGGTATATCCGCGATTGAAACTTTTGTCCAAATCGGGAGTGAAGGTCAGCGTAGACTCTCCGTAGGAGGCACGTGTGAGTTCGTCAGGATGACGGGCGATGATGTTATCAAGCAGGCGGCGATAGGCACCTACAGTATTCTTAACATAAGCTGCATCCTTAAGCCTTCCCTCTATTTTAAAGGAGCTTACGCCCGCTTCTATCATCGCTTCAAGCGATGTGCTACGATTGAGATCTCGAAGTGATAGCAGATGCTTGTCGCGCACAAGAGTTTTGCCGTTAGCATCCACGAGGTCAAACGGGAGTCGGCAAATCTGTGCGCACTCTCCGCGGTTGGCGCTTCGACCGTTGGTAACGTAGCTCGCCTGACAGTCACCGCTATAGCTCACGCATAGTGCGCCGTGTACGAATGCTTCAAGCGGTGTGGAGGGGATGGCGGAATGCACGGCTCTTATTTCGTCAAGATTCATCTCTCGCGGCAGTACTATCTGGCTGAATCCTACAGCAGCAAGAAACCGGGCTTTCTCAACCGTGCGGGCATCACACTGTGTGCTCGCATGAAGGGCGATAGGGGGGATATCCAGACGGAGCATAGCCATATCCTGTACGATGAGTGCGTCCACTCCGATACAGTACAGGTCGGCGACAAGTCTCTCGACATCCTTTAGCTCGTGGTCATATATGAGGGTGTTGACCGTAGCATAGACCTTGACGTTAAATCTGTGGGCATACTCGACGACACTTGCCATGTCGGTCAGGGAGTTGGCGGCTGCCGACCGTGCGCCGTGGCTTGACGCACCCATGTATATGGCATCCGCTCCGTGGCGAATGGCCTCGAAAGCTATTTCGGCATTCTTTGCAGGAGCGAGAAGCTCAATAGGGCGTATTGCGTTGCGCGATGTTTGAGTAGACATAGGCCGTGAGTCGTAGGTTCGTGGGATAATACAAAATTAGTCAAAAGATTTCACTTCTTAAAAAGTGATAAAACGGGACCGAAACCCAACTCTCGGCCCAACCGCAGCGTTATAATGATGAAAACTAAAACTAATACTTAATTACTATGACAGACTTTAAGGATATTATTCAGGAACAGAAACCCACGCTGGTGGATTTCTTCGCAACATGGTGTGGCCCCTGTAAGGTGCAGGCCCCTATACTCGAACAGGTCAAAGGTAAATTGGGCGATACCGTCAATATCATCAAGATAGACGTTGATGCCAACCCCGCGCTGGCCGAGAAGTATCGTATTCAATCCGTGCCCACACTCATTCTCTTTAAGGGTGGCGAACCTGTATGGCGCGGCTACGGTGTGCATCAGGCTGATATGCTTGAGGCAAAGCTTGCCGAACACATCCCCACCAAGAAGGATGAGGCGTAACCGTCAGAAGGTCTAACTATCAAACTTGTAAACTACTATGAATAACATCGAACAAACTCTCAATACGGCTCTTCAGGAGGCTAAACCTACACTCGTGGAGTTTTACCTCACTACGTGTCCCCATTGCCGCCGAATGGAGCCGATAGTTGCTGAACTTAAAGAAAAGGTTGGCGATAAGGCCAACGTGATTCAGATTGAAGGAGAACAGAATGAGGCTCTGGCCGATAAGTATCATATACGTGTCTTCCCTACATGGGTTCTCTTCAAGGATGGTCAGGAATGTTGGCGCGACAGCGGCGAGAAGCCCTACAGCGAACTTCGTGACATGATTGACCGCTTCATTTGATTCTGTACAGTTACTCTGATACAAACGATTATACGCCCTGATTCAGATTTTCAGGGCGTTTTTCTTATGCCATACCGGAGTAAAAACATTACTTTTGTATCGTCTTCTCAATGTTTCCCTATGACAAACCATCTTACATCGGCTCGCGAAAAGGAAATCTATAAAGTTACATTGCTCGGTTCGTTGGTCAATGCCGTGCTGATTGTGCTTAAGTTTTTGGCCGGTATTCTGGGTAGAAGTTCGGCCATGACGGCTGATGCAGTACACTCGCTGTCGGATTTTGTCACTGATGTCATCGTACTCATATTCGTAAAGATTGCCGGAAAGCCGCGCGATCGCCGACATGAATACGGCTACGGAAAGTATGAAACATTTGCAACCATGATTATCGGTTGCCTGCTCTCCCTCGCCGGTGTGGGATTGCTTGTAGACGGAGTGATCAAGTCTATAGAAAGTCTGCATGGCAAGGAACTCCAGCAACCTACGATGCTGGCTTTGGCCATAGCTGTCATATCCATAGTTTCCAAAGAGTGGTTGTATCGAGTCACGCTCAGACGGGGTAAAACTCTTAACTCACCTGCCGTGGTAGCTAATGCGTGGCATCACAGAAGCGATGCCGTCTCATCCATAGGCACACTTGTGGGTGTGGCCGGAGCTATGTTTTTGGGAGCGCAATGGAGGATTCTCGATCCCTTGGCTGCGGTCGTAGTCAGCTTGTTTATAATCAAGAGTGGCGTAGATATCATGCGCCCCTCGGTAAGCGAATTGCTCGAAAGATCGCTTCCCGAGGAGGAGCAGGCTGAAATATTGAAGCTGGTGCTGAGTGTGCCGGGTATAGAGATGGTGCACAATATGCGCACCCGGCGCGTGGGCAACGCCGTGGCTGTTGATCTCCATGCTAAGATGGACGGGCGCATGAAGCTTGAGGATGCTCACGCCAAGGCTACAGAGGCTGAGATAGCGATCAGAGACAGATACTGCGGTAATGCCATAGTAAATATTCATATGGAGCCTCTGCCATATCGTGACGTTGAAAAACGGGATGAAATGGATGCGTCAAAGTAACCGACTGCACTCATATCCGGCAGCTTTCACTGCTTCGATTACAGCTTCGGGAGCAACATCACCCGTTACTTCGGCTTGTCCGGTAGCGAGATCTACCTTTACATCCTGAGCACCTTTGAGGGCACGGAGTGCCGATTCTACACGGGAGGAACAGTGTGAACAGGCCATGCCTGTAACTTTAAATGTCTGTGTCATATTGTTTGATGTTTTTAATGGTTGATCAGAAATATCTTTTGCAGAAATATCTTTTGCAGAAATGTCTATTGACCGGGTGTTGAGGTTTTCAGGTACGGCGACTGCCGTTGAGCGCGTATCTTTCACTCGGCGTCCGAGGAGAAGACTGTTTGTGACTACACTTACGCTGCTGAATGCCATGGCCGCTCCTGCTATCATGGGATTCAGGAGAAAACCGGTGAACGGATAGAGCACTCCGGCGGCGATTGGCACCCCGATGACATTGTAGATAAACGCCCAGAAAAGGTTTTGATGGATAGTGCGTACGGTCGCGCGCGAGAGGTCTATCGCAACCGGTATTTTCATCAGGTCAGCCGAGATTATGGTCATATTGGCTACGTCGATTGCGATATCGCTTCCGGTGCCCATAGCGATACTCATATCGGCAGCGGCAAGGGCAGCACTGTCATTTATGCCATCACCAACCATTGCCACCTTATAACCTTTGGTCTGAAGATCGGTAATAAAGGCTGTCTTTTCGTGTGGGAGCACCTCCCCTTTCACATTATCTATACCTACTTTGGTCGCGATAGCGTTGGCCGCGGCATTATTGTCGCCAGTCAGCATAAACACCTCTATGCCACGCTCTTTGAGTTGCTTTACAGCTTCGGCGGAGGATGGTTTAATCTCATCGGAAATTCCTGCGACAGCCAATACTCCGGATTGGTCGGCGAACCATACCACGGAATTTCCCTCACGATATATAGCCTCGGCCTCAGCGCTGTCCGCCGGGGATATGGCAATACCGTTTTCAATCAGAAGCTTGCGGCTACCGACGTAGTATATCTTGTCGTTGTACACCGCCTTGATACCAAGTCCCGAGAGATTCTCAAAGTCGGTGATTTCAAGACTTTCGGCCGCAGGGAATTTGTCTGTGATTGCTTTTGCGAGCGGGTGGTCGGAGTGCCGTTCGATAGATACAAGAAGGTCTGTCAGCCGGTTTTTTGTCTCAAGATGGTTTGCCGTGATGATATACTGCGTGACAGTGGGATGTCCTGTCGTAAGTGTGCCGGTTTTGTCAAGCACAACGGCGTTAATCTTCGGTGCTATTTCAATGGATTCCGCATCCTTGATGAGAATGCCGAGTGAAGCGCCTTTACCAACTCCAACCATGATGGCAGTAGGGGTGGCGAGTCCGAGTGCGCACGGACACGCTATGATGAGTACCGTTATGGCGGCTAATAATCCATGAGTGAATCCGTTACCGCTATCAAGTGTAATCCACAGAATGAATGAGAGGATAGAGATACCGATGATTACGGGGACAAATATAGCGGCAATACGGTCCACTAATTTCTGTACGGGTGCTTTACTGCCCTGAGCATCCTGAACCATACGTATGATTTTGGAGAGGAAGGTGTCGGCACCGACCTCCTTGGCTGTGTAACTGATAGCTCCGTTGAGATTGATGGTGCCGGCATAGACGGTGTCACCCACGGATTTGCTTGTAGGTATCGGTTCGCCAGTGAGCATTGACTCATCGATATAGGTCTGCCCTGAAACAACCGTGCCGTCAACAGCTACACGTTCACCCGGACGTAGACTGAGGGTCTGACCCGGCTGCACTTCCTTGATGGACACCTCGCGCATACTGCCGTCTTCGCCTACTACGGTGACTGTCGCTGGTTGCAATCCCATGAGTTTGCGTATCGCGGATGTGGTCTGTGACTTGGCTCTGCCTTCAAGAAGTTTTCCGATAAGAATGAAGGCGATAATCGTGGCCGAGGCTTCAAAGTAGACATGCGGGGTTATACCTCTTGAAGTCCAGAATTCCGGGAACAGCATGTTGAATACGCTGAAGAGCCACGCTATGCCGGTACTCAGGGCTACGAGAGTATCCATATTAGCCGTGTGATGGCGCAACTGCTTCCACGCTCCTACATAGAACTGACTCCCAAGATAGAAAACTATGGGGGTCGATAGTAGCAGCATGATGAGGTTTGCATACGGCATGTGCATGAACACCATAGAGATAAGCATCAGCGGTATGGTAAGCACAATAGCTGCGATAGTACGCATCTTAAGTCGCTCGTAGGCTTTCTTCTGGAGTGATTCAAGACGGTCAGTGTCATCCTCCACAAGAAGCTCGTAGCCGGCCTCTCTTACCGCATGCTGAAGTGTCTGTTCCGAGCATTTTGAAGGGTCGAAAGTGACGTTGGCTTTTGATGAGGCAAAGTTTACAGATGCCTGTTCAACCCCTTCGACTGCGTTGAGGGCCTTGTCAACACGGGCAGCACATGCAGCGCACGACATGCCCGTTATGGGATATGTATTATGTGTCAGTTGTTTCATGAAGAAATGTTCTTACAATTCCATGAACAAAATTACTAAAAAAGTAGTGCAACCGGGTGGCATAATTGGTGTATTTAAAGCATCGTTAACTAAATATTTGTTTATGGAAATGTATTGTTATCAAATGTTTAAAATTCCCGTCATGGGATTTCGGTAATATAGAGTTATTGGTTAATTTTGTCAAGAATAAACTTACAGAGACCATGCCCGTAATTGACGCTATAAATGATTTCCTCTGGACGTATCTCCTTGTGGCCCTGCTTCTTGGCACCGGCCTGTACTTCACCATACGTTTGCGCGGAGTACAGTTCCGAATGGTGGGGGAGATGTTCCGTCTGTTGTTAACCTCAGGAAAGTCGCATGACTATTCCGCATCGTCGAAGCCGTCTAATGGGGGAAAAATCAGTTCCTTTCAGGCTTTTGCCGTATCGCTCGCCTCGCGTGTCGGCACCGGGAATATCGCCGGTGTCGCTATCGCAATAGCTCTTGGAGGGCCGGGGGCTGTGTTCTGGATGTGGGTAGTGGCCCTGCTCGGGGCTGCAAATGCGTTCGTGGAGTCCACTTTGGCACAGCTTTTCAAGGAGAAGGCCAGTGATTCGTTTCGTGGAGGCCCCGCATACTATATTCAGAAGGGTATACACAAACGATGGTTCGCGGTGACATTCGCCGTGCTTATTACCATAACATTTGCCCTGGCGTTTAATTCCGTACAGTCCAATACTATAGCGATAGCCCTCCATAACAGTTTCGGAATAGATAAATTGTGGGTCGGCATAGTCACGGCGGTACTCACGCTGCTTGTGATATGGGGTGGCATACAGCGCATAGCCAAGCTCAATCAGGTGGTTGTGCCTGTCATGGCCATCCTTTACCTTCTGTTGGCGCTGTACGTAATCGTGGTGCGTATCAACTACTTCCCGCACGTTATGGCTCTGATATTTGAGAATGCTTTCGGGTTTGAGCAGGTGGTGTCAGGCGGCCTCGGCATAACCATTATCATGGGCGTGAAGAGGGGGCTTTTCAGTAACGAAGCGGGTGAGGGCTCTACGCCAAATGCCGCCGCTACTGCGGCCGTGAGCCATCCCGTGAAGCAGGGTCTTTTGCAAACCCTCGGGGTCTACACCGATACCCTCCTCGTGTGTAGTGCCACGGCTTTCATCATACTGTGTAGCGGAATGTTTGATACCGGGCTTACCGGCATTGAGCTGACTCAGGCCGCTCTTGAGGATGAGGTCGGGATGGTGGCTACGATATTCGTGGCTGTGGCTATAGTCCTGTTTGGTTTTACAAGTATCATTGCCAATTACTATTACGGAGAGACGAATCTCGCGTTTATCCGTGAGTCGAAGGTCAACCGCACCGTTCTCCGTCTTCTTAGCTCGGCGATGGTTCTCGTAGGGTCGATAGCGTCGCTTCAGCTTGTGTGGGCGCTTGCCGACATTACTATGGCTCTCATGACGCTGTGCAACATCATTTCTATCGTGATACTGGGAAAGTATGTGTCGAAGTTGCTTGAAGATTATCTCCGTCAACGGGCCCGGGGACTCGACCCGGTATACACACGCAATACTATTGCCGAAATAGCCGAAGAGACAGAGTGCTGGTAATCCTTAAACCGATAATCCTTAAAAGGCGTTTTTCTCACCTTTGAGTGCATTGGTGACAGTGCGCACTATGATTTTCATGTCAAGAATGAAAGTCCAGTTTTCGATGTACCATACATCGTGCGCTACTCGTCCCTCCATCTGCCACAGCTCTTCGGTCTGGCCTCTGTAGCCGTTGACCTGTGCCCAGCCGGTAATGCCCGGTTTAACAAGATGGCGCACCATGTATTTGTCAATCAACGCACTGTATTCGGCAGTGTGTTTCAGCATGTGGGGACGTGGCCCCACTACCGACATGTCGCCTTTAAGCACATTGATAAACTGGGGCAGTTCGTCAATGCTTGTCTTGCGCAGGAAGTTGCCGAGGCGTGTCTTGCGGGGGTCATCCTTCGTGGCCTGCATACTGTCCGCCTGCGCATTCACCTTCATTGTTCGGAATTTATAGCAGTCAAATTCCTTACCCTTGTAGCCGGTGCGCTTCTGCTTGAAGAATATCGGTCCGGGTGACGATGCTTTGATGGCGATGGCTATAGGTATGAAAAGAATAGGGGAGCAGATGAGGCATACGGAGGAGAAGACGATGTCAAACGTGCGTTTTAGTATACGGTTTGACAGACGCGCGAGGGGATTATGGCGTACACCCATTATCGGGAGCGACCCGATGGAGCTGAGTTCGAAGCTGCGGGTTACGTAGCGGCCAAGCTGAGGTATATAATAGAACCGCACCATATTGTCATCCGACACTTCTATGGTGTGCTTTATATCCTCCTCCTTATCACCGGAGAGGGTACAGAATATCTCGTCAACTTTGTGGAATTTCACAAAGTCACTGAGTTTGTCGATAGTACCGCGATACTGGTCCATAGGGAAGTCCCCCTTGGGCGGTTCACCGAAGTAACCAAGTAGTTTGTAGCCGAATGCGAGGTCGCTGTTGAGTTCTTTGCCAAGTCTTACGGCGGTTGGGTTGGTGCCCATTATCACCACTCGGCTGAAATTATAGCCCGACCTTCTGAGGCGTTTGACCAGCAGACGCGAAACTATGCCCCAAATCAGGAAAACCCAAAGAAAGATGAAGTAGAATTTGAGATATACCCACCACTCCAAATCAATGCCTACGATAGTGAGAGCTGCAATAAACAGCATGGCGTGCAGCCCCAACCCCTTAAGGGTGTTGGAGACGAGGTACTGCATCTGTATGGAGCGCTGATTGTTGCTCGTCTGAATCCATTTGGTGATAGGCAACAAAGCAAGGTTGGCCAACAGCCACACGGTACGCGGGCGATCGGCTACAAGAGCTGCATCGAAGTAGGTGGCCATGTAGAACACAATGTTCAGCACCACAAGATCGGCTCCTGCGAGAATGATATGAAGGTATCGGCCGTATCGGCCTCTCTGGTAAAACCCTGCCATCAATCAGTCAGTTGGCATTTGTCACATGGGCGGAATCGCTACTCATCCGGCTGACGGTACACTGCGCCGTGAGTTTACTCACAGCGCAATGTCCACGTGTTGGAGTAACAGAATACCGTTTTGTTCCGTTATCGTTGTTCGTCAATGAGGCGAAGCTTGTTTTCAAGTTCGGTGATGTCTTCGCGTATGCGGTTCATCTTGCGCTCCATCTCGCGCAGAAGTGAGTCACCGCTCTTGCTCTTTGAGCTAAGGAAGCCCATATTGTTTTCATAGGTGTGGAGCTCCTGACGACGGTTTTCAAGCACACGGGCCAGACGTTCGCGCTCTCTACCGAGACGGTTGCCACCCTCGGCTGCAATCTCCTTGATGGATGACTCGAACGAGGCCATGCGTGAACGTGTCTCGCGTACGTCAAGTTTCTTGGAGAGTTCTCCTACAATTACGCGGTAAGCTTCCTGTACTTTATCTTTTTCCTTGAAGGGCACGTGTCCTACACCCTGCCATGCCGAACGCAACTCGTTGAGTGTCTTTATAGCTTCTTCGCGGCTGAGGGCGGAATCGTCGCTACCGAGAGCCTTAAGTTTGTCGATTATCTCAAGCTTGGCTTTGAGATTGTCACGCTCTTCCTTGCGCTGGCCTGAGGTAGCCTGTTTTTTCTTCTCGAAGAAGTAGTCGCAAGCCTCCTGGAAACGTTTCCAGATGGCATCGCTGTGGCGCTTCGACACGGTGCCTATCTCTTTCCACTGCTTCTGCAGTTCTACAAGGCGGTCGGAGGTCTTGCGCCAGTCGGTGCTGTCTTTCAGCGCTTCGGCCTGTTCGCAAAGTGCGGTTTTCTTCACAAGATTCTCGTTAAGCTCTTCCTTCATCGAGCGGAAATGCTCGGCCTTACGGGCAAAGAAGTTGTCACATGCGGCTCTGAAACGTGTGAAGAGGGCGGCATTGGTCTTACGTGAAGCGTAACCGATGGCTTTCCACTCCTCCTGTGCTCCGATTACAGCTTTAGTCAGTTCGTCCCACTTGGCGTAGGTGCGTGCTGCGTCAAGTTCAAGATTCTCGATGCGTTCGCACAGGGCTGACTTGGCGTTTTCATTCTCAAGTTCACGGGCTTTGCGCTCTTCGAAGAATGTCTGATAGCGCTTGTTGATGGCTGATGAGTGTTCTTTGAATCTGGTCCAGATTTCATCTCTGAGTTCCTTGGCTACGGGACCGATTTCGCGCCACTGTTCATGGAGCTTCTGCAGGCGGTTGAATGCGGAGATGATATCCTCCTCACCTACGAGAGTCGAAGCCTCGGTGATGAGTGCTGCCTTCTCGGTGAGGTTCTTCTTGAAGTCGTAGTCACGAAGCTCCTTGTTCACTTTCCACTGGTCGTAGAAGTGCTCCACGGCTTCCTGATACTCTTTCCATATAGTGGTACTTTCAGTGGGCGACACTTCGCCGATGGCGGTAAACTCGGCCTGAATCTCGCGGGCACGCTGGAAGTGGCGGTTGACATTATCGGTGTCCTCACCCATCTCGGTCAGTTCCTTGACCAGCGCACGCTTCTTTTCGAGATTGGCCTGCCGCTCGTTTTCGATAGCCTGACGCAGGGCGGCCTTCTTCTCCTTTATGACATTGAGGAGTTCTTTGACGGTCTCCTCGTTTTCGTCAGTCGCGGGGACGAAGTCAGCTTCAACACCACCTTCTTCTATAAAGGCGGCCTTCTGCTGTCTTAACTCCTCGTTGTGGAGCTGATAGAATTGCTGTTTCAGGCGGGCAGCGTCATCAAATGATATGGTTTCGGCCTCCTGAGCCGCCATGGCTTTAAGGGCCGTAAGAATTTCGCTCACGGTGATGACCGAGGGCTGCTGAACTGTAGAATCTGAAACAGTAGTGTCTTCAAGGTTACCGGTAGCGACTATTTCGTTATCGTTGAGTATCTCAACCGGCTTTTCGGGCAGTTCCATAATAGAGGATGTAGGGTTAAAGGGATTAGAGCAATGAATCGTCTCACATGCCGTTCAGGCTATGTCTGAGAGGCATAATGATTGGTTGTGACCCCAAATTTAAGCAAAAAAAACTTAATGGCAACAAAATGCACGAAAAACTTTGCTGCTGCGGTCGGGCAGGCTTCATACAGCAAAAGGCGAGGCCATGCCAAAACGGCACGGCCTCGCGGTAAACGGGAGTTCAGCGCGGTACTTAACTACGGCTGAAAGTATTGTTGAGATTAGTTCTCGGGGTCAAGGATGACGTAGCGGTAGTTGCCTGATTTGAGCAGGTCCTTCATGAATTTCTGTACGTCCTTGGTGGTGATGGCGTTAATAACCTCTTCGCTGCCGTTGAGGGTGTCAACACCATTGCGGGCCCAACCCATCAGGCTGCCGCCCCAGCCGCTGTTCTGCTCTTTAGCTTCAGCAACAGACTTCACCATATATTCCTTAACGGGAGCGAGTTCATCATCGGTGACATTTTTGGTCATATCCTCGATTTGTTCGTCGATAACCTTGATAACCTCCTCCTTCATTTCAGGTTTCATGGGGAATGAGCTGAGGAGGAAGGTATTCTGGGGATCGATGCGTGACTGTCCTCCCTGAGCGCCGATAGAGTAAACGGCTCCCATATCCTCGCGTACGATGTTGAGAAGACGCTTGCTGAGTATCTGACCGGCGATGGATGCCACCTTCTGATTCTTCACGGTGTAGGGGAGATCGGTCCACAGCTTGAGATAAACGAGGGTCTGGGGTGTTGCCATTGAGGTAGTATAGGTGTCAATGCCTTTACCTTTCTTGGTCTGGAGTGACTTGTCGGAGTAGTCTGCCTTATGCTTGGCGGTAGCGGGATTTCCGGGAATGGTAGCGATGTACTGCTCAACAAGGCTACGCATCTGGTCCATGTCGATGTTGCCTACGAACGCAAAGGTAAATTCAGCCGCATTTGAGGTCATCTTCTTAATCATGTCCACGATGACTTCACGACGGGCGTTCTGCACGTCCTCTGTGTTAATCATCTGCTCCTTGGGAGATGATGCGAGCTCCATCACATGTTTGCCGAACTTGTAGTTGGGAGTAGCCTCCTGATTCTTCA
>CAZNBC010000009.1:0-14587 GCA_964571125.1 uncultured Bacteroides sp. | reverse complement strand
ATAGAAGCTCGTTATCCCTCCTACAAAGAGCGATTAATGAGGAGCCTGAACGCTGAGCGTTGTAAGGAGCTTATTAAACAAACTGATGAACTAAGGATATGGATAAAGAACAAGCTATAAAGTTGGCACAAAGCTATAAGGCTGCAGTGGCTGAGCGATTGCCGTTAAAAGCTCTTTATCTATACGGCTCGTTCAGTAAGGGCACATATACCGCCGACAGTGATATTGATATCGCTGTCGTCGTAGACAGTCTTAATGATGACTACTTTGCCGACACTCCTCTGCTTTGGAAACTAAGACGCAAGATAAGCAACCTCATTGAGCCCGTCCTGCTTACCGACGACCTTAGCAACCCTCTTTACTCAGACATTCTAAAAACAGGAATCCTGATATAGGCACATCCTCTACTCCATGGGGGCTTTCGGAGAGGGGATGGAGGCACCGTCATCTTTGGGTATCTCCTGTGAGGGGCGGGGCTTGACACGAAGCTTGACGGCATCAAATCCCTGGCCGTATACACCGTTGACATTTGCCTGAGTGATAAAGGCATGTTCATCAACACTCTTGACGATACGGAAAATGGTCACGGCCTCAATCTTGCGGCACATAACGATGAGCATCTTCACCTCGTGGCGCGAGTACCACCCCATTCCGGTAAGGACTGTACATCCGCGATGCGCGTCATTATTGATTGCCGTAGCTATCTGCTCCCAATTCTCTGAAATAATGGTAAACTGTACCGCCTGACGATTGGTATTGATGAGCAAATCGGTAATATACGCCGTAAGGAATAGTATGATATATCCGAATATCACGGTATCTACCTCATGAAAGAGCAGATATGAGGAAGAAATAATACACAAATCAACATACAGCATCGTACGACCTACGGTAGTGTTTGTCTTCTTGGCTACCATGGCAGCCACGATATCAGTACCTCCGGTGGAACCGTTGTGGGTAAATACCATCCCGACACCAAGACCGCAACAGATACCACCGATGATAACATTCATGAATGTCTGCCCCTGAATGAGCGGTTCGGGGAAAAGTGGCACCAATACGCCTATAAACAAGGAAATTACCGTGGTACCGAATATGGTACGCAGCACGAATGTTCGTCCTACCGTACGGTAGGCCATGGCAAGAAGCAGCAAATTGACAGCATACTGCGTAACAGCCACAGGTATACCCCAACCGAACATCTTCTGAGTGACGAAGTAAACCAATGTGCCCAGACCGGCCACACCACCTATCACTACCTTCTCGGGAAATATGAAGGCTGAGAAACCAAAAGCATAGATAAATATGCCAAGCACTATGACCACATAGTCACGGCTGCTCACCCAAAGATTATGACGGTTGAGAGTCATTGTACTATATAGATATGAGATGAATAATAATCCTTTTGAGGGTGCAAAGTTACAGCCATCTGAGCATTTGACAAAATAAAACGTCTAAAATCGTAATATCGCAAGACAGCGACCGCGCCCAAACGCATCTACACGCCATGTCAACTTACGATTTATCATTTACATCCTCAGCCGCCGAAGAGCCTGACGCTTCATCCTTAGAGACCGACGCCTGAGTACGTGCCGCCTGAGTGGTCATGGTAGGATACTGCACTCGCGAGTGATATATGGTGCGCAGACGCGACACGAACACATCCTTGATCTCCTGTACGTCGCGGAACGATATAGGGCTATCATTGTGCAACCCCTCGGCTATCTGACTGTCAATGATACGGTCGACAAGGCTCCGTATTGACTCCGCGGAGTAGTCTCTAAGCGATCGTGAGGCAGCCTCCACGGCATCACTCATCATCAGTATCGAAGTCTCGCGGCTACGCGGATTCGGACCGGGATAGGTAAAGGGAGCCGGATCCACTTTCTCATCGGGATGCTCATTGCAGTAGGTAGTATAGAAATAGCGTGCCTTGCCTCGTCCGTGATGCTCGGCTATGAAGTCGCGTATCACGGCAGGAAGCTCGGCCTTTTCGGCCCGCTGCAGCCCGTCAGTCACATGGCCTATGACCACACGCGCGCTCTGCATAGGGCTGAGAGCATCGTGGGGATTCACTCCGTGCTGATTCTCGGTGAAGAAGGCGGGATTGGAAATCTTACCTATATCATGATACAGTGCGCCGGCACGTACCAACTGTACGTTTGCTCCGATACGATGGGCGGCCGCGGAGGCAAGATTGCTCACCGCCATAGAGTGCTGGAAGGTGCCCGGGCACTCCTCCGACAGCTCACGCAGCAAAGGATGGTTTATATCACTAAGCTCAACGAGTGTCACCCTCGAGGTAAAGCCAAAGGACTTCTCAACGATAAACACCAGAAGGTACGCAAAACATATCAGCACGGCATTGACTCCGAGATACCCGAACATACGTGGCGAAATACGCTCCAAATCACCCGTCTGCATCACCTCGACAGCCACAAATGCCAGACAGTAGGCCAAAAACACTATCACGGCGGCCCTCAGCAGCTGTGAACGCTTCGACAGCTCCTTGATAGACTCAATCGCAGCCAGTCCGGCGGCAAACTGCATGAAAATAAACTCCATCTGAAACACCGCAACGAGCGTACATATCAGCACCGTGATAATATGGCAGAAGAACGCCGTGCGCGAGTCAAGGAATATCAGCAATACTATGGGCACCATCGTAAAGGGGCTCAGATAAAGACCCGAGATGAAAGCATCGGCCATAAGTATGGCAAACAACGAGAAACCGGTCACGAAAATCATTATGAACAGCAACCGCCTCATATCCTCAAAGTACTGAGGGCGGAAGAAATACAGGTAACTGAACAGAGCGCTGAACAGTATGACCAGGTAAAGGATACGCCCTAAAGTAGGATAATATTGGTCACTGACCACACTTTTGGCTCCACGGTCGTGCAGCAGCCTCTCATAAGTGCCAAGTATTGTATACAACTGCGGCGTGACTATATCGCCCTTGTCAATGATACGCTCACCCTGCTGTATCACACCGACAGGAGCCATAGCACGTTGAAGCACCTCATTGCGCAGACGTGTGTTTTCCGCCGAGTCAAGCTTGATGTTCGGCTCCAGTAACTCGGACAGGCCGGTGGCCGTGATGGCCTCATGATAGCGTCGGTCGCTGAGCACACTGTCAAGATAGCTATAACCGCTTCGTGCCGAGTTATAGCGGCGTGTGGGTATTGACATGGCCACATTGTCATGTATCATCCTCACAGCCGGCAGTTCACCGCGACGGATACGCTCATAGGTATCGCCGTCCACAATGCCCGCCTCGTATATCGCACGTATCTGACTCAAAAGATTATTACGTTCCAGAGGGGTAAGGTTCAATCCTGCCGTAGAATTCAGGCGATTGGCATAGGCGGCCAGGGCCTGCTTCTCGGCAGCCACATCGCGCTTATATACCGGCTCGAAATTTGTCTCTATACTGTCACGTACATACTCGGCACGGATAGAGTCAAGATGTACCGGTATATCAAACGGAGCCGTGAGCAAACTGTAGCTCCACGGACGGTTTACCGAGTAAATATAATGGCTATTGTCGCTACTTGGCAGACAAAGATATATGCATGCCACCGCTGCCACAAACACTATCAGACGATAGAATAACTGTGATGAAAACTTTAGCTTCATATACGGCTGTAACTATTGATTGGCGTCGAACGTAACTAATTGATTGACATATTTGGAATCGAAGTAGATCAGCTTACGGCGATCAGCTGACACGAGTGGCTTTCTGCACTCCGGGAATCTTCTTAAGCTTGTCACACAGGTCTGTCACCACCGCCGTGTCACGCACCAATACTCCGAGACGGCACTCGAACACCTCTTTTTCAGCATCAATATGCAGACTCCTTATGTCAATATTCATATGCGTGGATATCATCTGTATAAGTTCCTGAAGGATACCGTGGCGGTCAATACCCTCTATGCGGATATTGGCAAGAAACTTATGGCGCACTTCCTCCCACATGGTAGTGACTATGCGCGGGCCATAGGCTGCCTTAAGAGCCTGAGCGCGCGGACACGTAAGCGAGTGGACTTCCACACGGTTGTCATGGTTGAGATAACCCATAACATCGTCACCCGGGATAGGATTGCAGCAGTCACACAGCACGAAATTCTGCTCATGCTCACCATAGCGCAACAGATAAGGCTTCTTGGTGTCAAGGTCTTTTACGGGAGCTACATGAGTGGTCTCTTCCGGAACGGAAGGGGTCTGAGTATCATTCTTTTTACGGCCACCCAGACGCAGTATGCGCGATATTATACCGCTGCTCTCGCGTGGCTGCGTGTAGTTGAACTTATATTCCGCCACATCAATCTCGCCGCTTCCTATCTTCAGCAGGAAGTCCTCACGATTGTTTACGTGAAAGAAGCCCATCATCTTGGTCAGACGCTCATTGGTAAGTTCCTCACCATTGGTCGTGCAATACTCCTCAAGCAGTTTGCGGCCATTGTCTATGATGGGTTGCTGCTCCCTGCGCAGTGCCTGACGCAGACGGGTACGACCCTTGGCGGTAGCAAGAAAATTGAGCCACTCAGCCTTAGGGGTCTGCGACTGCGATGTCAGAACCTCCACCTGGTCGCCGCTCTGCAACTTATGCGACAGCGGCACCAGCTTATGATTCACCTTTCCGGCGATACAGTGGGTACCCATCTCGGAATGTAGCTCAAACGCCATATCCAGCACCGTGGCGCCATTGGGAAGCGTCTTGAGTTCACCTTTGGGAGTAAACACCACTATTTCCGAAGAAAAGAGGTTGAGTTTAAGCGTATCAAGAAAATCGATCGCGTTGGGGTTGGGGTCATCGAGAATATCCTTGATTGTGCGCAGCCACACGTTAAGTTCGCTCTCTTCGTCGCCACCACCTATCTTATAGCGCCAATGGGCGGCAAAACCCTTTTCCGCTATAGCGTCCATGCGCCGTGAGCGAATCTGCACCTCCACCCAGTTACCGTCGGGCCCCATCACCGTGAGGTGCAACGCCTGATATCCGTTGGCTTTAGGACTGCTTATCCAGTCGCGGGTACGGTCGGGATGCAGTCGGTACAGGTCTGTAATGGCCGAGTATATGCTCCAGCAGATGCTCTTCTCCTGCGCCTCATCCTCACAGTCGAAGATTATGCGCACGGCATACAGATCATATACCTCCTCGAAAGTCACATGCTTGGTCTGCATCTTGCGCCATATCGAATACACCGATTTCAGCCTCGCCTTGGCGTCATACGACAGCCCCATGACATCAAGTTTCTCGCGGATAGGTATCAGGAAATCATTGGTCACCATCTCGCGGTTGCTCTCCGTGGCGCGAATCTTCTCCTCTATCTGAGCGTAGGCGGCGGGGTGCTCATACTTGAAACTCAGGTCTTCCAGTTCGGTCTTGATGCTGAACAGTCCGAGCCTGTGGGCCAACGGGGCATAGATATACAGCGTCTCACCCGCTATCTTATACTGCTTGTTGGGAGCCATGGAGCCAAGGGTACGCATATTGTGCAGACGGTCGGCCATCTTTATCAGCACGACCCTTATATCCTCGCTCATCGTCAGCAGAAGCTTGCGGAAGTTCTCAGCCTGAGCCGAGGCACGATCGCCGAAGATACCGCCCGATATCTTGGTGAGGCCGGCTACAATCGTGGCGATTTTCTTACCGAAATTACGTTCGATATCCTCTACCGTATAGTCCGTATCCTCAACCACATCGTGGAGCAGGGCCGCGCATATAGATGTGGACCCCAACCCTATCTCGCGGCTCACTATCTTGGCCACGGCGATGGGATGGAGTATATACGGTTCGCCGCTGCGACGGCGTATGCCACTATGAGCCTTCTTGGCAAAGCGGAATGCTTTCTCTATGATCTCCACCTTCTTGCGGTGATTGCTCTGCAGATAGCCTTCGAGCAGGTCCTGAAACTCCGCTTCGACCAGGCGATCCTCCTCCTCGGGAGTCATCGCCCCGTAACCCATATGCGATACACGGTCAGTCATAAATAAACCCTTCTTATAAAGTACGCAAAGATACGTAATTTCCCGAATTATACCCTCTCCTCGGCCCCGCCTTTTCATGGCAAAACAGTTACGGGCACATCGACGTTTTTCAAACCCCATATGGTAAGCTGTCAGACAAAAACTTGACAGAATGTACCTTCAAGTGCATAAATTTACGTAATTTTGTCTCCAATGACTATGGTCGCCATAATATACCTTTGGTTTTCAACGCCATAACTATTATTGCGGGTCACTGATTTCTCATAAGATTTAATTAACACCTACATAAAATAACTATTATGAAGCATCTCTTCAATTTTCTCGTTCTGACATGTTTATGCATGGCAAAGGGATGGGCTGTGGATGTGAGTCCCGTCACTCCCGAGCGTTTTGACGTATCTCCCCTCCTTACACCCCGTCAACTCAATGAATCTGACAGAGCCGTTGCAAAGACAGCCTCTCTCAAAGCCTCTACATTGTCCGATGTATGCGGTGACTACCAGACTTCATGCGAAAATATGCTGGTGGGGGGTAACGACAAGATAGACATTACTATCAAGGTCGCCGACGAAGCTTCCCGCAAGATCGCAATCAAAGGTTTCCCTCTTGACTGTCCCATTTATGGCACCGTTGATGAAACCGGCTACAAGCTTACCATACCCAATCGCCAGTTCCTCCGCATGGTGGGCAATGATTCTGTTTTCTTCTACTTCAAGGAGTTAAACAAGGACTGGACTCCCAAGGATGGTGTAGCGCCTGTCCCTTCAGTATCGGGCTACATCTCCTCCGACGTCATTATCTTCGATGCGGAGACGATATGGGCCATCGGTATTCCCGACGATGAGAAAGCAGGATACTTCTTCATGGCTTATAGCATGTTATTCAACAAGTATATCGAGAACTGGAAACCCATCGGTAAGGCTACCATTCAGGACGGTTGGATACTCCCTGCATTCGGTATAGACCAGTACGACCGCGCAAATTGGTATGAGGTAGAGATGGAACAGGATGCCAACCGCCCCACACGCTATCGCCTCGTAAACCCCTATCATGGCGAGTGTCCCATCGTAGACCGTAACGATGACACACGCGGCGGCTACATACAGTTTAATGTCAAGGATCCCGAACATGTTGTTTTCGACGTTGTACCTGCCGGTTTCTCTTCTTCTGCGTTAGGAGTCGAAAATGTGATTTGCTACAATATTCTCACAGCCTTCAGTCTTCAGGATGATGTTTCCCTGTCACAGCTTATCACCAATCTGGGCAACGAGGTGCCCTTCACAACATATAAGGACGGCGTGCTTACCCTCTCGTCAAAGTATTCGGTTCAGATGAGGAAGATGATGCAGGACGCATGTTTCGCTGTGCAGAGTGACCCGAGCCGCCACCTGGAGTGGAGCACCGCCGACGGCATAAGCGCCAATATGTATACCCGTATCTTCTTCCCCGGCACCGCACTCCCCGATCCCAACGAAGGATGGAAATCATACGGTACCGCTACCTTCCAGGACGGATGGATACTTCCCGTCTACGGTATTGACCAGACCAAGCCCGAGAACTGGTACGAGGTTCCCGTGCAGGTCAAAGCCGATAATCCCAATATCTACCGTCTCGTAGACCCCTATCACCTCAAGGACTGTCCCGTAGCTCAGTACAATCAGTCTACCAAGATCGGCTATATTCAGTTTGACGTTACCGACCCGGAGCACGTGATATTTGACATCGTATCCTGCGGTATGGCTGAACCCGCCCTTCAGATGACCACCATGTATCTCTACAACACCCTCACCTCCTACGTCAACAATATGGGCCTCTCCGCTGAGGAAATCATAGATGCTATCGGAGAAAGCATACCTTACTCCACATTCAAGGACGGAGTGCTCAACATGACAGGATTCATTGATGACCCTACAGAGGGTATACAGTATGACTGCTGCGTAGGCTCACAGCTCAACGTAAACGCTTCACAGCGTTGGAGAATCAAGGGCGGTGCTATGGCCAACATGTCTACGGTCATCACCATCAAGGATAATTCCGCTATCGAGACCGTAGGATATGACAACTCGGATGCTCCCGTAGAATACTTCAACCTTCAGGGCATCCGTGTCAATCAGCCTGCTGCCGGACAAATCGTTATCCGTCGTCAGGGTACAGA
The DNA here is from genome assembly GCA_964571125.1 of uncultured Bacteroides sp. Classification (GTDB taxonomy): domain Bacteria; phylum Bacteroidota; class Bacteroidia; order Bacteroidales; family Muribaculaceae; genus Paramuribaculum. The sequence continues at coordinate 6,437 of CAZNBC010000009.1, read as the reverse complement.
AGTAAGCAAGATGATCGTACGCTGATTCCGGATGTGACCCACATCTATAGCATACAGTATCTTTAGCGAACCATACAGCGCCTCGGGGCTATACCGGAAACCGGCATAGCTCCGAGGTCCTTTTTTGGGCCCTGGCGGGGTGGCATTATATTCTTTTTGCAGACCTCGTACAAGATGATTACCTTTGCATAACCCAAACTAACACTCAGCAGCTACTTATTGACTTTGCAATGGAACAAAAGAAGATATACGACTTCGACCATGAAATAGACCGTTCATGCACCGGTGCCATAAAACTCGAAGGAGCAGCCACTATGTGCGGCCGCACTGACGTGATTCCTCTCTGGATAGCCGATATGGATTTTGAAGTGTGCCCGGAGATCATAGCGGCTCTCACAAAGCGTCTGAGTCATCCCCTATTGGGCTACACGCAGCCTTATGAGTCATATTGGCAATCTATCACATCGTGGCTCCGCCGCCGCCACGAACTGGACGTAAAGTGCGGAGAGATAGCATTCCTGCCCGGAGTTGTAAGAGGTGTGGCATATGCCGTACTGTACTTCACGCATGAAAATGACGGTATAGTCATACAGCCTCCCGTATATCACCCCTTCAAGATAGTCATCGAAGGCAACAAACGCAAAGTCATTGAAAATCCCCTCATACGCCACGACGACGGCTCATACGAGATTGATCTCAAGGGTCTGGAGGAGATATTTGCCACACAACATCCCCGTATGCTCGTGCTATGCAATCCCCATAATCCGGCCGGCATACAGTGGACTAAAGAAACTCTTGCCGAGGTGGCACGTCTGGCCCTCAAGTACGATGTAAGGGTAGTGTCCGACGAAATTCACGGTGACCTTATGCTCTACGGCAACCGTCATGTGCCTTTCCTTGCCTCATGTCCGGAAGCTGAAAAGGTAGGTATCATGCTCGGAGCGCCATCTAAGACCTTTAACATCCCCGGCATGGTAAGTTCCTGGGTAGTCGTTAAGGATGCCGAACTCCGCAAGGGATTCTTCAGCTGGCTTGAGGCCAACGAATTCTCTTCGCCAACCATGATGGCTACGATAGCTGCCGAAGCCGCCTATACCCACGGTGAAGAATGGCTGTCACAGCTTCTCCCCTATATTGAGCGCAATGTCGACACCGTGATGGACTTCTGCGCTGAGGAAATGCCTCAGGTTAAGCCTCTGCGCCCCGAAGCATCATTCCTCGTCTGGCTTGACTTCACGGATACCGGCATGTCACATGAAGAGGTGTTGAAATGTCTTGTGGACAAAGCCCATATCCTACTCAACGACGGCATGATGTTCGGCACGCAGGGACGATGCCACATGCGACTTAACGTAGGCCTCCCGCGACACAAGCTCATTGAAGCCCTACGCCTCATCAAACAGGCTATCTCCTGAGAAGACTCCACATACATCTGTTTATCACCCGACTTAATTCCTACCTCATAGAAATGCGTACCGACAGCGACCTCAGTTCTCTAAGCCTTCTTGGCAATCAGGCCACCACTTATCCTACGGACTATGCGCCTCAGATGCTTGAGACATTTGACAACAAGCATGCCGATAACGAATATCTCGTGACTCTCGACTGTCCGGAGTTTACATCACTGTGCCCCAAGACGGGACAGCCTGACTTTGGCAAGATAATCATTCGCTACATACCACGCATTAAGATGGTGGAGAGCAAGAGCCTTAAGCTCTACCTATTCAGTTTCCGCAACCACGGTGACTTTCACGAAGACTGCGTCAACATCATCATGAAGGACCTTGTAAAGCTCATGGATCCCCGCTATCTTGAAGTCGAGGGACGTTTCATGCCGCGCGGCGGTATATCCATCCTCCCCTTCGCCAACTATGCCGACGACGACCATAAAGACATGGCCCGCGCCCGCCTCCTGGCCATGATGAAATAGTAGAGCAGAATGTAATAAGAAATCAGAAGGGCGATGTGTCGCAATTGACACATCGCCCTTCTTGTTATTTTTTAGGATTGTCGGGGGGATTAGCGAACGAGGAGCTTGCTCACTTCGTTGCCCTGGCGACGGATGACGATGGTGCCGTCAGCGGGAGCTGATACGCGCACACCGTTGAGATCGTAATACTCGGCGGGAGCATTCACGGCGTCGCCACCTACTACACTTACACCACCCTGTTCGGCAGCGGCAAACACTACAGTGCAGCTCACGGCTTCGTCCTCAAATTCAGGTTCATAAACGCGCACCTTGATAGATACAGGTGAAGTTACGGCTACATTGGTAGACCCTTCGATATCAAGATTGGCTATGGACCCCTCTTCAAAGCGGCGGGTAAACGTGAATTTATTGACCTTATCGGTAGCCAATTCGTAGCAGTCTGTGCCAAGTTCGGGGCATGTCTTTGCAGTGAATGCTTCGTCAGCGCCCTCTACAGTGAGTTCGTAGACAAATTCCGCAACCACACACTCGAAACGGAGTGAAAGCTGAGCGTTCCACTCATAGGTAGTGATACCGCCAAATTCGTCTGCTTCGTAGCCGACCTGATATTTAGCGCCATCCACAAGCTCGGAATAGTCATTCTCCGGTTCGTTATGGAGGAAAGTGAAGCTCTGAGCCTGAGCCACGGCTGCTGTCATCATTATGGCAGCGATGAGAGTAAAGATTTTCTTCATATTGGTTATTTACATGTTTGAGTCATTAACGCTCGGGGACGATATTGACAGCCTGCTCCACGATGCCGTTTTCGTCGGCAAAGAAGGCGATGACACGCAGATTGGCCACATTCCAGTGTGACTTCACGGGAAGCGAGTAGGTTTCGTCAGCCTCAACAAGTCGGGGATAAGTCACTTCCTTGCCGAGAGCGGGAGTGATGCACTGGCGCAGGAGATGGTTGTGCACATAGTTGTCGTCGCGCTTGCCGTTAGGGAGAGACTGACGGGCCACTACGCTATCCTCAAGCACCCATACGTTAACGGTGCCTTTGAAATCGTCACCGGTAAGAACGCTGAGGTTGACGGTGATGATAGAGTCGGCGATGGCAGCTTTACCTGTGCAGGTGACGGTGGTATTACGTGCTACGGCATCATATACTTCCTTTGACCATGAGGGATAGTCAATAAGACCGGTGGTGCGGTTAACCTGACCGATAGGGAGTGAAGATGCGACACCGGCAGCAGAAGCCAGAATCTGTCCGTCCTGAGTGCCGAGCCCTGCGGCGCCGTATACAGCTTCGTCATATACCAGACCGTTTTTGGCCGGATGGATGCTGACGGCAATGAGTGCGTCGCCATACTGCTCCTGAAGCGCATGGATAGTTTCATGAGCGTTGGGACAGTTCTTACAGTTCTGCCCGGTGAAGTCCTCAAGCAGCACCGTACGCTGCACTTCGGCCACGGGCATTTCTATATAGCGATCGTCCTTGTCAATATTGTCGCAGGAGGTGAATATCATGGCTCCTGCAGCGGTAGCTCCGAGAAGGAGCGAGGTGAAATATCTGTTCATAGGTGAGAGAGAGATTGATTAAAAGTTATAGTTGTAGGATATCTGGAATCCCTTTGACTCAGGCACGAAGCGGCACACACCTCCGGAGCAGTTGAAGCCCTCACGTGTGCGACCGTAACCCACCATGAGTCGGTTGTTCTTGTAGTTACCCGTCACGTTGAACATGTAGTAATGTTCCTTGGTCTTACCGCAGTTCCACTGGTCGCTGGCCGAGAACATCAGGTAGGGAGCAATCGAAAACTCAACGAGTCCGAACGCCCAGTCCTTTTTTGCCTGACGGGTAGTGAGGTACTGCGCTTCGACACGCAGGGTGTTGCGCTTGTTTATCTTCCACTTACCTTCGGCTACGAAGATGTGTGAATTGATCATGCCGATCGGTGCCTCATGTGCATCCGCTTCTTCAGTGGAAAGCACCGCATTATTGTACTTCTGGAACATGTACATGAGGTTGAGGTTGAAGTCACGCACGATGCGTTTCTCCATCTGCAGGTTGATGTCGGCATAGTTAAGTTCGCCCATGCCGAAGAACTCCGTCTTGGGGCCATCGCTACCGTAGGTGGTAGACATAGTACCGTTACCCTTATTGTCCGAGGGCTTCTCCTTGAGGCTGCGGATATAGCTTACGTTGAGACGCAGCTTTGTGCCATACTTACCGCCGAGTGCCGTACCGCGCTTGAAGGTGTAAGCGCCGGCTGCCTGAAATGCCCATTCACCTGTCTCGTACTGAGTGGCGTAGGGATACATCGAAGCCAGCGTATAGGTATGCTGATAAGCGAACGGGGGCATGTAGTTGATGAAACTTGCCATGCCGTTCTCGGTTCGCTGACTGCGGAATGACATATTCTCGCTGCGCTTGGCCTGAACGAAAGCGCTCCAACCTGAACGCGAATATGAGGCCGACAACAGGTAGGCCGTACCGGTCTTATAGATGTATTTATTCTTTATGGAAGGGTCATTGTTTTTCCACGCGAACTCGCCGAGGAGGCTGAAACTGTTGCGATAGAACTGGGTACGCACGTCAAAGGCATTGACATTGATCGGCAGATTGAGACGGTAGTTTGAGCCTGGCACCGTGATATCCTCATCCTTCTCATGCTTAATCACATACGAGCCGCCCACTGTCCAAGTGATATTGCGGTCGCTGAGCGCACGGGAGAAGCTGTTGAGATCAAGCTCAAGGTCGGCGCCACCGAGAATCGAGCGGTCGGGCCAGTCGAAGTAACGTCGCTGAAGACCTCCGAGTACGGTAAAGCGGAGTCCTTCGAGGCAGTTTACCTTGATGCGCCCCCCTCGTATGGCATTATCAATACCCACGGCTCGGTCCTCATAGGTACGCAGTATCAATCCGCTGCCAAACTGCTCATACACGTCACCGCCCGTAAGCTCCAATCCCTTGTACTTGCCCTTGACATAGAAATAGGGTACTCCCCACCCCTTGAAATCAGGCTCCACGAAGATTGGCAGAGGATGCTGGAGATACTCGAATCGCAGTCCGGCATCTACATACTTGCTGGTAAGTCCGAGATCAGCGTAGGTGTTGGTCAACACCTTGTCGTCAATCTCAATACCGTTATTGTTGATTTTCCCGTCAGGAAAGAGGATATCGCTCTGTAGACTACCGTGAAAACGCACTGCATCCTCAGCCGAAGCCTGAAAGGCAAAGGCCGCAAGAAGCAGAAGTATGCTTAGACGTGACATATGATTGGGTGGTGTATGATTGGATCAGGGGACAGGCGGCTGAGGATTATTTACCTTCGAGCTCGCGTATCTTTTCTATAATGTGCGATTCGGCACCTTCGGTATAGCCGCTGCGGCTCTCGGCGATCTTGCCGTTGCCGTCGATAATCAGGCAGTGGGGAATCATCTGTATGCCGAGCTGACGACGCAGGTCACCGTTGGGGTCAAGAAGTATCTCATATTCCCATCCTTCGGAGTCAACGAGAGGACGCACCTTGTTCATGTTCTGAGCTTCGTCTACGGATACGGCCACGACTTTCATTCCGGTCTCTTCCTGCCAGTCGGGGTATACCTCGTGAATGGCCTTGAGCTCGCGGTTGCAGGGCTTGCACCATGTGGCGAAGAACGTGAGCACCCAGGGCTTACCGTCGTTGGAGATTTCCGATGTATTAACAGTCTTGCCGTCAAGGGTCTTGAGAGTCACAGAAGGGAGTTGGGCGTTGGCAGCGGCACATCCCATAAGGATAAACAGTGCTACTGCGAGGCTCTTGAGAAGTTTCATACGAGTATAGGGTTTTTAATGTGATCTGAGAATAGAACCTACGTATGGCAAAGTTAAGTCATTTTTACCACATTGCCAAGAGTTTGGGTCGTTGCTTTATAGTTGGATAACTCCTCACGCAAAAGGTTTATTGCGGAGGGGCTAAAAAATATCGCCCCTCCGTATGCTTCCGGAGACTTCCTCCGGGGTATGCTGCTATGTTTTAACCTACGGAACCTTCGAGGGATATCTGCAGGAGCTTCTGAGCCTCCACGGCGAACTCCATCGGGAGTTTGTTCATCACCTCCTTGGCGTAGCCGTTGACTATGAGGCCCACGGCTTCCTCGGTGGGAATACCGCGCTGGTTGCAGTAGAAGATCTGGTCCTCTGAGATTTTCGATGTTGTAGCCTCGTGCTCCACCACGGCTGTATCGTTGAGCACGTCGATATACGGGAAAGTATGGGCACCGCAGGTGCTGCTCAGCAGGAGGCTGTCGCACTGCGTGTAGTTACGGCATCCGTCGGCGTCGGGAGCCACTCTGACAAGGCCTCGGTAGGAGTTCTCGCTGTGGCCGGCCGAGATACCTTTGCTGACGATTGTGCTGCGCGAGTTGCGGCCTACGTGTATCATCTTTGTACCCGTATCGGCCTGCTGATAGTTGCGCGTCACGGCCACGGAATAGAACTCGCCGACCGAACCTTCTCCGGCCAGCACACATGAGGGAT